>CAMAMD010000078.1 GCA_945836785.1 uncultured Clostridium sp. | reverse complement strand
GGTGTCTCTGCCGCATATTCCCACCAGATCTTCTCGATATCATAACGGATCAGATTATTTGTCCATGGCTTTGCCTGACCTGTAAAATGAATGATAGAAGCATTCTGTTTGATATCTTGATATGAATATCCCAGCGTATGCGCCGTCTGTGCAAACACACCGTATGTTAGTTCATCTACATACTTCACATCACCTTTATGCACATAATTTAACAAGTCCTGATCCGGATATGCCATATATTCTTTTATTTCCTTAAAAATATCTAAATACTTATCAAAAGAATACGCTTCCCTTATTTTTTTTATATTAAACAAGACCATCCCCGAACAAAAATAAACATGACCTTCTTCCTGTAGCTGTTTAAACATTCTATCATGCGCAGCATTACCCGAACATGAATGCTCCATCATATTTTCAAATTCCATATCCTTTGATACGATCAATGATCTTCCTTCGAAATCCATATCATAAAGTTCTGTAATGTCTTTATTTACGATCATATCAATATCTAAATATAAAATTCGTGTAACGCTTGCAGGCAACAGATCAACCAGCATTAATCTATAATACATTTCTCTTGTCCAAAATGTTGTTGTAGGAAAATCATCCGGTATGAGTTCTTTTTCAATGTAAACAAAACGCAACATTCCTCTAAGGTATTGTTCTTGTATCAATTGCATTAATTTACAGTCTTCCTCTGTCAGCTCACTATGCAATACGTACACGCACACATCTGTCGTTAAATGATTCTTAAACAAGGAATGCAGCATGACACATGTATGTTTCACATACTTTCTGTTTAGCGCTATGGCAATATTCATCATGCTTCTTCCATCTCCTTTACCATATCCAAAAACTGCTCTGCCCGCACGTCCCAGGTATGCTCAGACATTACTTTCTGATATGCATGTTCCGTTATTTTTTTGCGCAAAGCATCGTCTTTTAATAATTTACCTATCATATCCGGTAGCTGATCTAATGCATGCAATTGGAACATTACAATGTCTTCCATCTGATTAAAATGCTTTTTCAAATACCTTGTCTCATCTGTCAGGCAAACACTTTTACCCATCATAATCTCCATGATCCGCTCTGTCATGCCATCTTTGTGCCAACTCATCACATTAAGTGAGATTTTTGACTGTGCGATCACGCGTGCCACTTCTTTCGAGGGCACCTCTTCATGGCACACCAGACGATCTCCTTCCCGCAAGGGAAACCCTTTCCATGGTTCTCCATAAACATGCAATTCATAACCCGCATCTAAGATTGTTCGAACCACACGATTTCGATACGTATAGGGTGCGATCCGACATGCTTCCCACAGGTGTTCCATGATCACTTCATACGAATACTTCTCGGTGATCTGTGGATATTGCTCCAGGAACATATCTGTCACTTCATTATAGCTCATATCCGGATGTTGTAATAGATATGTAGCTACTTCTCTAGCTAAATCTCCTAATTCCGCCTCCATCCCGTTTACAATGGTCCACAGCTTATTTTCATCAAAATAGGTGCCCATAAATGAAATATCATAGCGCTTCTCTTGTAACGGCTCAGTCACAGGCGACACAGCCGGCGGGAAATGAAAACCCATGCCCTTTTCACACATACGGTTGATATAATCTGCATGGTTTCCATCCTGACACAAAAAAGTCACGGGTGTATCCATCTGATTGAATAATGTGTGGAAAAAAATAGGATGATCAAACCAATAATCAAATCGTTTTCCCTTCACGTTATGAAATACGGGTTTTAATAATATGGTTGCCTGGAATCCAATAATTCCGCGAAAATGTTCTTTTTGCAACGCTTCCAGATTTGTAACCTCCGTATCATCACCCGATGTCATAATGACACGCTGTCCACATTGTTTTAGCGCATTTGCGAATCGATCCGCAAAGGTGCGTAATACACTATAGCAGATATCGCCTCCCCGAATGATAAAAAAGGGGGCTGTTGCAAGATAAATCTTTTGATATAACTCCTGATCCTGCGCCAAAAACTGTTGTAAGATATGCTCAAAATATGATTGGAATCCCTGTGTATTTGCATGTGCTATATACACATTCAGCATCGTTTCCATCAGTCCCGCTTCTGTCAATTGTTTTAAATAACGCACCAACAAATATGCATTTGTAAACCATTCCCCTTCTGTATGCTGACATTGCCAGTTCACATCGGAGCATTCCAAAAATACCGGTTCACAAACACACGATGCCCGGCATAGAAACTCACGATTTGAACCTTCCTGCAATCTATCATTAAATGGTCCTGTCTTGGAAAACAGCTCACGTTTCACAACCATCGCATACGTTTCTAATTGCAAATCCTCTAATATCCCATACAAATCATTCGTTTTTGGCACATATTGTCCCAGCACAAGAAGCGGCGTATGATCCATGTATCGATACCTCTCTAAAATTTCTTCCACTTCCTGCGCAGTTACAACATTCTGGTTTGCAAAGATTAGATATGTTTCTGTTGTATGTGCAATGTTTTGATTTTTGATAAATGTATCTTCAAAACTTGCGCCGTCGATATCTATCCATACATAAGTTTTTTTATCTTCTTTTTGTTCAGATGCCACACGATGATAAGTTGCTACAATCTGCTCCCATCTGTCAGAACAGTTCATATGATTCTTTGCCAAGATCTCAACTGCTATCGGTGTGACATTTGTCTCCTGAAAGTATGCTTGATCTTCATCATTCCACGCATCTGTTTTTGCCAAAATCCGGAGCAACTTTTTTACATGGTCGAGCAGTATATACAAATCCTTGGAGTAGTCATACATTCCTGTCATTTCCCGTTGCATCTCACTCTCAATGATATATAAAATCTGCTCAATTAGAGGCAATTCTCCTAGCACATCAGAATGCTCCAGACGCACATCGGGTCGAATTTTTATAATTTCATAAAACATCTGTCGCGCCTGCGAAATCTCTCCCATTTTCACCAATTGATACATGGCCGCCTTCAGTTCTTTTGTTTCTGCCTTTTCGTCTGTGATTGCAATCTGACCTTCATATACCTTCAGTCCTCTGGCATGAATATATACACGCAAGAGCTGTTCAGATAAAAATCCGTACACCCTGCGATGGTAATCATCATAACTCTCCACATCCAATCGCTTGCTTAATTCACCAAAAATCGTGAACAGCCATTCGCAATACTCATCGAAAATCTTTCCTGATGTTACCATTAGATTGCCAAAATAATAGGCCTTTTCCTGCATCACAATCTCAAAAGAAGCATAGTCATCCGGATAAATCTGTTGAATTACTTCGCCCGCCTGTAACATATCTTCCACATGATGCGCTTTCCCAAAATACTCCAGATAGGGCACATCTGTCTTTATCTCCTGAGAGGTCATGATGTCATAATCTGATAAAATCTGATCGTAGTCCTTTTCTGACAGCAATTCCCGCTTATCGTTCACAAAAAATCTACGATAGTGGCAGACGCCTATGTTCCCATCAAACTTTCGATTTTTCCACAGCCAATACAATCCTGTCAGCTCGCCATAATAGCAATTCAAATGAGAAATATTTTCCCCGGTATCGTCACCAAGATAGCCTAAGCCTTCCTTTCCTGCTTTTCCAACCTGCAACGGTACGTATATCGTATTTGCCGGAGGATCAAATTTTTTATGTGTCATAACAAAAATTCGTGTAGTCATGTTCTTCTCCTATTATAAACTCACTCCACTTATCTGTTCATATATGTGTAAGGCATCTGCTTCTATGACATCATAGCATTTATCAAAATATTCATATACCCTTCCTGTTTTTCGTTTCTCATTCCACGGCTTTGTATCCGCCAGATGATGAATGATCACGGCCTGCTCTGCCATCTGTGCAGTTAGGTTGATGTACTCATCCCGAAATCTCTCCGGATCACTTTGCAATTCCCGGATCTCATTATAGTCCGCAAATCGCAACTCTCCGCGTTCTGCTGCCTTTCGATCCATATAATACCATGCAGGTGGGCAGTTATACTGATCCCATCCAACATAGATCAGCCTGTCCTGATACATTTCATTCAGCACATCCTGATCATTATATTCATAACGCTCATAATCCTGATATACCCGGCGAAGAATCTCCTTCACTTCTCCGGTTCTGCGAAGTTCCTTTACATTCACCAGCATCATTCCGGCATTAAAATAATTTCCGGTTTCCGGTATTCCCAACCGGCGCTTATTTGCCTCATGAAATCCGTTGATCTTTCCGAAAATATCTTCGCAAACGACAAACAGCTTATCGCCCATCGGCATTTGATATAAATTTTGCAATGTTTTCCGGATTACCATATCGACATCCAGATATAGAATTCGTTCTACTGTTTTCGGAAGCAAATCCCAACCGATGATCCGATAGTAAGTCTCCACCATGATCCCGTTGCGTGAAGCCACCGCCTCTTTAAACCCGGTCCCTACATACAGCGGAATCAATTGTTTTCCTTCCCAGGATGCTGCAAACTTCGTAAGTGCATCCAGTTCCTCCCGCCGAATATCCTCATACGGCATATACACAGTAACATCCCCGGATTCCTGCTGAAATAAAGAATATAACATAACAATAGTAGTCTTTAGATATCTGGAATTTGTTACGATCATTACATTCATATTACACATAATTCAACCCCTTGCGAAGTTCTTGCTCTGTTTTGAAATTTGCACAATATAATGCAAATGCCAGCTTTGTTTCCTGTCCCGTTACTTTTAGTAAATAGGGGTTACACTCCATATCCGGAAACCTCTTTTCAACCTCTTCCCGTAAATAACGGTAATCCGCATATGAGAAAAACTCTTCATTTTTCCACATCCGAATGATCGGCTCCTCAAAAGCTTTCAAGAAAAAGGTATATTCGTATTCAGCCATACAACCCTTAATCCTATCACTTTTTAATAATTCATCCGTGACCATATTTTGAACGATAGCTGTATCTAAATAATAATTTCTTATCTTATCACTTGCCATCGTGCCGTTCGGGTTATAGCAATACAAATATAGCTCCTGCGATAGATGGCAATACATCCTCATATACTTGAAGCACAAATAGGAAAACAGAATATCCTCCATATAATGATTTTCTGCAAACACAATATGATTGTGCTTCAAAAAATCTGTCCGATACAGTCTTCCCCATGGGCTGGTCTTCCAACCGCATTTCAGCAGATACTTCTTCTGATCCTCCACGCAATTTTCCAGATCAAATATTCTATCTTCATCCAGAATCGGCACATGAATCCTATCTTCATGATGGATCAACTGATAGCCACAGCCCGCCACCTCACAGTCCTGTTTTTTCATCACATCATACAGTTGCTGTAAACACCCGGGTGCCAATGCATCGTCTGCATCCACATAGGTGACATAATTGCCTGTGATATATTCCAATGCGACATTTCTAGCGTGACCTTGCTTTCCATTCACTTCCAGCGCAATAACCGTGATCTGTTTCGGATAACGTGCCTCCCAAGCCATCAAAATCTGTAACGTCTCATCCGTTGATTTATCATCTACACAGACAATTTCCAAATTTGCCTTCTCAAGCTTCTGCTCAAATATACTCTCCAAACAACGATTCACCTGATCTGCCACATTATAGCAGGGAATGATCACTGATATCTTATCAAAACAGTCCTCTATCACACGCTCAAACTGTTCTTTTGCAATCTGCGCCTCATAAGGCATGACCGATTTCTTACATGCTTCGGCCAAAATACACGGCAATTCCTGTCTGGAATAATAATCCAGGATCTCCGCCATCTGCCGTGGATTGTTTTTTTCGAATAAATATCCATTAACCCCCGGCTGAACCAGCTCAATGATTCCGTCCACCGGTGTGGAAAAAACCGGAATTCCACAAGCCATCGCTTCTATGGCTACCAGCGGAAACGCCTCATAATCGGATGCTAATATCAATCCACTGACACCGTCTGCATAATCCCATGGGTTTTCTTTCCACCCCAAAAATTCTACTCTATCAGTAATAGTTAATTGTTCTGCCTGTCGTTCCAGCTCTTCACGAAGTTCTCCATTACCGATGACCCGAAGACCCCATTCTGTCTCACAAAGAGATAATGCATCCAAAATATCACACACCTGTTTTTCCTTAGACAAGCGTCCTACGAATAACAATGTATGTTTTTCTGTTTCCCGAACGATATCATGACATTTTAAAAAATCTACCGGATTGCATACCAGCAAAACTGTCGCATCCGGCAGCACTGAATGAATGGACTGACGTGTTCTCTCATTTAACACCAGTATCCGGTCTGCAAACTGCAGACATTCTACTCCGCCTACTCCATATTGTTTATATATTTCTAATGGTGCATGCAGCCATGATACCAATGTTGTATTCTGCTGCTGCGGGCTGAGCAATGCTTTTTTTATTACTAATGTAAGATAAGGCCATGGCGTCGCGATCACCATATCCGGAATATAAGTCCGCTCGACAAACTGCCTGTACA
>CAMAMD010000077.1 GCA_945836785.1 uncultured Clostridium sp. | reverse complement strand
AACAGAATACATATTAAAATAATTCCTATTTGCATAAATATCTTTTTATTGTTCTTTGACATATCGACTGTATTCCTCCTAAAATAACACGCAGCACATCCGATATCCGTCTTCATCTTCCGCCCCATAATATAAACCACGTTTTGTTTATAATAATACGATTTACGTTATTCTATCATAAAATGCAAATATTTTATATCATTATTTTGCCAATTATTTTTTTCAATAACTTAATATAATAATCCAATCTATACCTGCTCCGGCTCCGCTTCCTCCCCATAAAATTAGTGGGATTCCTCATGATATGCGGCGTCTGCCTTGGTATGGTGGATTGTTCCTCTCGGATGCTTCGGCGGAGCATAAACAGAAGATACTTTCAAGGTGCATTTTCCGGTATTTATAATATTATGCCATGTTCCCGCCGGCACAAAGATTACATCCCCTTTATTTAACATCCATTCAAAATCATGCTCACACTGTTTTTTCCCCATCATTACAACCCCACAGCCCTGTTCCACACGTATAATCTGGTCCGTATCCGCATGCATCTCCAAACCGATATCTCCACACGAAGGTATGCACATAATTGTCATCTGTGCATATTCCCCTGTCCAGATAGCGGTGCGAAAATCAGAATTTTTCATCGCATCCCGCTCAACGTTGGTCACATACGGATTCAGTCCATAATCTCTCTGATTCTTATTCATTTCCATTCTCCACAAAATCCTGTCATTCTTCTATCAATATCATATGTCTATATTCATTAAATGTGAAAACCAAATAAGAGTGCCCAAATCAGGGCATATACGGTGGCTCTATGTATAATCATGAAAACACACTCTCGTTCGTTGCTCACGCAGCGGTACTAAACTCGACAAAAAGCGCACCCCATTCAATAATTTACATTTCATGTATTGCTGAATGGGGTGCGCCTTTTGCCTCGTTAAGTGCCGGCGTTCACAAACGGTTTCCTGATTATACATAGATTCACCGTATATGCCCTAATTTGGGCAGTTCTCATTTCAATATTTTATTCATATCGTCCATCGAATATTTCCAGGGAGCGCGACAGGATTCCCTGTGTCAGTGCAATGACCGTTCCGTAATTTGTAAAAGGCACGCCCTGATCCTGTGCACATTTCATGCGGTATTGTACCTCACGCTCATTGAGCATGCAGCCTCCGCAATGGATGATGACCTTATATGGTGAAAGTTCCTCCGGGAAGCCTCCACCGGATGTAAATTCATACAGAAGGCTTTTTCCTGTATATGTCTCCAGCCACCGCGGCAGTTTCACGGTTCCGATATCATCGCATTGTCGATGATGCGTACATCCTTCACAGATAAGCACCTTATCACCATCCTGCAAACCATCAATTGCCATCGCCCCTGCCACGGCAGATGAAAGAAATCCTTTGTATCGTGCCATCAAAATAGAGAATGAAGTAAGTGGTATATCACGCGGTGTTGCCTTTGCCACAATATGAAACGCCTGACTGTCTGTAATCACCATTCTTGGTTTTTTTGCAAGCATGGCAAGTGTCTGTTCCACCTCATTTTCCTTGATAACAACCGAAACAGCGTCCGCCGAAAGCAGATCCCGAATCACCTGCTGCTGGGGCAGAATCAGTCTTCCCTTTGGCGCAGCAGAATCAATCGGCGTAACCAAAACGACTATATCTCCAGGCAAGACCAAATCTGAAACCAATTTTTTTTCATCCTCCGGGTCTACCAGAAGTGCAATCTTTTCTTTTAACTGATCTATATTTTTCCTGTCAGTAGCACTTACCAGAACCGAACTTGCATCCTGAGACAATGTCCTCATATCACGTACAGAAAGCAAATCACATTTATTATATGCTGTCAGATACGGTATCTTCTTTGCCTGAAACAAGGCAATCAGCTCATAATCCACAGGGGATATTCCCACCGTCGCATCCACCACAAGGACAGCGATGTCCGTCTTGTTTAATACCTGTTTTGCTTTTTTGACACGCAACTCTCCCAATGCACCCTCATCATCATAACCGGGCGTATCTATAATCAGCACCGGGCCCAGGGGTAGCAGCTCCATAGACTTTGTGACGGGATCCGTCGTCGTCCCCTTTGTATCAGAAACCACAGACAGTTCCTGATTTGTCACCGCATTCACTACACTGGATTTACCCGCATTACGCCTGCCAAAAAAACCGATATGTAACCGATTTGCCGATGGTGTACTGTTCATACTCATACCACACGCCCCCTGTCCGTTCTTCCATACCAAAAGACAACTATCTGTATTTGTACTGCATTAAAACCTGAAATCCCGAATTCCCTGTTCTATCTTCGCCAAATTTTCCCTGCAAATCTCCCGAACCTTCTCCCGCGGAATATTTGCAAGCTCCGCCTGTATCAAGGCATCACCGATACGTTTTGTATCCTCGGATGCGTAATCTATCAGATATTCTTTCAAAGTCATAAGTGCATTCGGATGACAACAGTTCTGTATCTGACCGGATTTGCATAAGCTCATAAACCGGTCTCCGGTTCTTCCCTCACGATAGCAGGCCGTACAAAAGCTCGGAATATAGCCAATCTCCATCAGCCATCTCACAACCTCATCCAGCGTTCTGGTATCACTGACATCAAACTGCTCCGAACGGGCGTCCTCCGGTTCCGGCTCATAGTATCCGCCAACGCTGGTCTTGGACCCCCCGCTGATCTGAGAAACGCCAAGCCGGATTACCTTCTCCCGAACAGCCTGACTCTCTCTCGTCGAAATTATCATACCGGTATATGGCACACTGATTCTGATTAATGCACATATCTTTGCAAATATATCGTCGCTGATTCCATTATCAAACGCTTCCGGGTTTATATCATCCGCCGGTTTCACCCTCGGCACACTGATGGTATGCGGTCCGACACCATGAATCGCTTCCAGATGCTCTGCATGCATGAGAAGTCCCGCAAACTCATACCGGTACATCTGAAGGCCGAACAAAACGCCAAGACCGACATCATCAATCCCGGCTTCCATAGCTCTGTCCATGGCCTCGGTGTGATATGCATAATCACTTTTCGGTCCATATGGATGTAGCTCCTCATAGCCTTTTTTGTTATATGTCTCCTGAAACAAGATATAGGTTCCGATTCCCGCATCCTTAAGCATACGGTACTCCTCCACCGTTGTCGCAGCGATATTCACATTCACACGGCGGATTGCACCATTTTTATGTTTGATACCATAGATGGTATTGATGCTTTCCAAAATATATTCGATAGGATTATTCTGTGGGTCCTCACCGGCCTCGATAGCCAGACGCTTATGTCCCATATCCTGTAACGCAATAACCTCGCGCCGAATCTCCTCCTGCGTCAGTTTTTTCCTGGCAATATGCTTATTTTTAATATGATACGGACAGTATACACAGCCATTAATACAATAATTTGACAGATAAAGCGGGGCAAACATAACGATACGGTTGCCATAAAAATCTTTCTTAATCTGCTCAGCCAGATCATATATCTGTGCAATTCTATCCGCATCCTCACAGGCAAGCAGCACCGATGCCTCCCTGTGAGACAATCCTTTTCTCAGCCTTGCTTTATCTATGATGCTATCAATCAGCGTGAGATTATTTTTATTCTCCTCGGCATATGCCAGCGTATCCATAATCTCCTCATCGCTGATAAACTCCTCGGCTTTCATTGATCTCGGATCATACATATTACTCTACCACCTGTACCTTAAGCATGTTTGTATTACCCGATACCCCGAGTGGGACACCGGCTCCGACTACCACTGTATCACCCGCTTTGAGCAATCCCTGTTGTTTTCCTGCTTCCACGGCATGATCAAATAATCCGAATATTTCCTGCTGTTCTTCAATGTGAATCGGCGTTACACCCCATGACATATTGAGCTGTCTGCTGGCCTTATCACTGGTTGTACCTGCAATGATGTTACAGTTCGGTCTGTACTTGGATATATTTCTCGCCGAACGACCCGATTTTGTTACAATTACAATCGCAGCCGCATTCAGGTCTATCGCCGTTGTACATGCCGCATGACATACAGCATCCGTAACATTTTGATTTGCTTTTCTGTCGTAATGGAAAAACTGCTTGCAGTAATCGATATCCCGTTCTGTTCTCTCCGCAATCCTGACCATGGTTTCAACCGCCTCAACCGGATACAATCCAGCAGCAGTCTCGCCGGACAGCATAATCGCACTGGTTCCGTCGTAGATAGCATTTGCAACATCCGTTGTCTCCGCCCTGGTCGGCCTTGGATTTTTGATCATGGAATCCAACATCTGGGTTGCGGTAATAACCTGCTTCCCGGCATTATAAACCTTATGAATAATCATCTTCTGAATAACCGGAACTTCCTCCCCCGGTATCTCAACACCCATATCACCGCGGGCAACCATGATACCATCTGAAACATAAATTATATCATCAATATGATTAACACCCTCTGAATTCTCGATTTTGGAAATAATATTAATATTCTTACCTCCATTTTCATCCAGAAGATTTCTTATCTCCAGCACGTCTCTTGCACTCCGGACAAAGGATGCCGCAACAAAATCCACATCCTGCTCTATACCAAACAATATGTCATCGATATCTGTCTGGCTCATATACGGCATATTTAAATGTACATCCGGCACATTAATACCTTTGTGATTGGAGATAAAGCCTCCGTTTATAACCTCGCAGAGAATATCTCCGTCACTGATTGATTTTACCTCCAGCTCAATCAAACCATCATCAATCAGGATATGGGTTCCAATCTGCACATCCTTATACAAATCCTTATATGTTATGGAAGTAATCGTACTGTCTCCGAGCAGCTCTCTCGTTGTCAGCGTGAAAAAATCCCCCGCCTTTACTTCAACTCTGCCGCCCTCAAAATCTCTGGTGCGTATCTCCGGTCCCTTCGTATCAAGGAGAATCGCCACCGGCTTGTTAAGCTCTGCACGAAGCTTTTTTACCATATCCATACGACGTTTCTGCTCCTCATGCGTCCCATGAGAAAAATTCAATCTCGCCACATTCATGCCGGCCTCGATCAATCTCCTTAAAACTGCCTCATCATCCGTTGATGGTCCCAATGTACAAACAATCTTCGTCTTTCTCATATCTTTTCCCTTTCTGATTACCATTATGACCGGAAGGCATGCATACCCCCTATATGTCAATTCGACCAATCACATTTTATTGTTCACATAAATCCCGTCTATTACACGAACTATTTTACGTTGTGCGGATTATTTACACAATTCATCCACAACCTTGCTGATCACCTTGCCATCAGCCTTTCCTTTCAACACCGGCATAATACTTTTCATAATCATACCCTTATTTTTTGAACCAACCACCTCAGCAAACTGTGTGGTAACCAATGCTTTCACCTCATCCTCATTCATCATCTGCGGTGCATACCTGCTGATCACATCATATCTGAGCTGATATGCCGCAAGCAAATCCGTTCTGTCAGCAGGGCAACTGTCAAGCTGCTCCTTTGCCGTCTTCTGTTCCTTTAATATCACCCGGTTTACCAGTTCTTCCCCGATATCATCCCGGTGTCCCTCATCTATAGCAACCTTTTTTACTGCTGATATCAGTGAAGATATCGCATCCTTCGTATCCTTATCCCTTGCCTTCATGGCAGCAATCATGTCCTTTTGCAATGTTTCAAACTGCATATTCTTTTACCTCCTTATTCTTCTCCGCTCTCCCACGGACGTATCCTGTACGTCGCCCCTATAGAATCACAGATTGCCTGACATTCCTTTTCCTCTTCCTTTGTAATGGTAGTTGCGACCGTAGACATTACCACGTTCGGAATATAATTTGTACATTCCCTGGCAAAATCTATCATTGCCTGAAATGACTGTTCTCCAAATCTGCTTCTCACTATATCATGATACCGCTTGGCATTCGGTGTATTCAGACTTATCGAAACAATATCAATTAACCCCGCAAGCTCCGGTACGATATTTCTTCCGTGTATCAGATTTCCCAATCCGTTTGTATTGAGTCGAATCTTCTTATCCCATGTATTCTTGACATATTGAGCTGTTTTTATAAGTACATCCAACGCCTCTGTGGGTTCTCCGAAACCGCAGAATACCAACTCCTGATATTCAGCCATATCAAATGCTTTAAACGCTTCCTTTACCTCCTCGAATGAAGGCTCTCTTTCCAGCCACAGACTTGCAGACTCTCCCACATGATCCATGTTTTGTCTCAGGCAAAATGTGCAGGCACATGGGCATTTGTTTGTCAGATTGACATATAAATTGTTGTGAACTTTATAAAGTATCTCCATCATGCCACTTCTTTCTTCAAATAATTTATTCTCAATTCCATCCGTTTATAGTATAATCGTCCATCCTTTTAAAATCAACAATAAAAATCAGCGATTGCATATTCAATTTCCTCACGAAACCATTTAAGAAAAAAACCTTTTTTACTCTTCCACTTACGGTTTAAAAATGTTAT
>CAMAMD010000076.1 GCA_945836785.1 uncultured Clostridium sp. | reverse complement strand
GGAATATGGTCATCTATCGACATATGTATCACATGAAAATCAGTTGTGACATGTTGTTCCAGCCACATAAACCAAGGCATGTAAATCAGAACGTAAAGCAACGTCCATGCGTGATGGTATTTTTTGAAAAAATCTTTCATTTATGTGGTTCTCCTTTTTCTTTTGTATCTGCATGTTTTGAATTTCATTATATCATGTCGCCTGCCGGCTCCATGTGGGTTTTCGCATTATGCCGATGTCCGCAAGCGCACATCGTCGCAATGCTCATTATATCATAACAGCGTAAATGTAATTATATAATGTTTGTGCCAAATTTACAATCAAATTTGTAAATTGACAGGTTTTGGATATTTATTATATTATATTTTTGTTTGTTCACACTTTTTACATAGTAATATGGTAAATTATGAGATAACTTTTGGGGTGTTACCGTATGTTGCGCGGTAACAGTCCTTGTTTTTGTCCTTTTACGGATAGAAAAATCAAGATTAGAAAGAGGAGTGAATATGATAAAAATATTTAAAAATCTGGGAAAGCGGGAATGGATACTGGCCTGTGTGAGCCTGATATTTGTTGTTGTGCAGGTGTGGCTGGAGCTCAGGTTGCCTGATTATATGAAAGAGATTACAGCTCTGGTTACGGCAGAGGGCAGCGAGATGTCCGATATTCTGATGGCGGGAGGTAAAATGCTGCTTTGTGCACTGGGAAGTTTGTTGTCTGCAGTGCTTGTGGCTATATGTGCATCGAGAATTGCCTCGAATTTCAGTGCGATCGTCCGTGAAAAACTCTTTGATAAAGTACAATCTTTTTCTATGGAAGAGATAGGACACTTTTCTACAGCGAGCCTTATCACGCGTTCAACAAATGATGTGACGCAGGTTCAAATGCTTATTGTTATGGGACTTCAGGTAATGATAAAAGCACCGATTATGGCAGTGTGGGCAATCATTAAGATAGCTGATAAAAGCTGGCAGTGGACGATGTCGACGGGAATTGCAGTGGGTGTGTTGCTTGTGCTGGTAAGCATTGCAATTACCCTGGCATTGCCGAAATTCAAGGCGTTGCAGGCTTTGACGGATGATTTAAACAGGGTAACCAGAGAAAATCTGTCAGGACTTAACGTGGTAAGAGCATATAATGCGGAGGAGTATCAGGAGGATAAGTTTGAGAAAGTAAATACGGAGCTGACGGATACACATCTCTTTACATCTAAAGTTATGGCAAGCCTTATGCCGGGGATTATGTTGGTTATGAATGGACTGTCGCTGGCGATATATTGGATCGGTGCATTTCTGATAGATCAGGCGGATATGATGGATAAGCTGGGACTTTTTTCTGATATGGTTGTTTTTTCGTCTTATGCTATGCAGGTTGTTATGTCCTTTATGATGCTGGTCATGATTTTTGTTATGTTGCCGAGGGCTTCTGTTGCTGCAAAGCGTATTCTTGAAGTGTTGGAAACAAATGCAACAATTTTAGATGGAGACAGAGACGAAGGAGAAAAGGGCGTCAAAGGAGAGATTTGTTTTCGGAATGTTTCTTTTCGCTATCCTGATGCGGAAGAAAACGTGTTGTCAAATATTTCCTTTACAGCAAAAAAAGGAGAGACGGTTGCGTTTATTGGGGCTACAGGATGTGGAAAAAGTACATTGATTAATCTTATACCACGATTTTATGATGCGACAGAGGGGGAAGTCCTCGTGGATGGTGTTAACGTTAAGGAATATACACAGAAAGGGCTGCACAATAAGATCGGGTATGTGTCGCAGAAAGCCATTCTTTTTTCCGGGACAGTGGCAGAAAATGTTGCCTACGGAGACAATGGGAAAGATAAGAGCTTCCGGGGCGATATAGAGTCTGCTGTAAGGACTGCACAGGCCAGGGAATTTGTTGAAAATGAGAATGTAGGATATGAGGGATATGTAGCCCAGGGTGGCATGAATTTTTCAGGTGGACAGAAACAGAGATTGTCTATTGCCAGAGCGGTTTGCAGAAAACCGGAGATATTTATTTTTGATGATTCGTTCTCTGCACTGGATTATAAAACAGATCGTGTTTTGCGTAATACACTGAAACGTGATTGCAGGGATGCGACGAAGCTTATCGTTGCCCAGAGAATAGGAACCATCAAGGACGCAGATAAAATTATTGTCCTTGATGAGGGTGAGATGGTTGGAATCGGAACCCATGATGAATTGATGAAAAATTGTGATGTTTACAGACAAATTGCGTACTCACAGCTGTCAAAGGAGGAGCTTGCATAATGGAACAGAAAGAATATGAGATTGGAAGCATAAAACAGACTCCGAGACGAAGAGGTCCTATGGGTGGACACGGCCCTATGGGCGGACATGGGGGTATGAGCGGAGAAAAGGCCCAGAATTTTAAAGCTACCTGGGGAAAATTACTTCTGTACAGTAAAAAATATTGGGGAGCTATGATATTTGCGGTTGCCTGTGCCGGAATCGGGACTGTACTTACTTTGTTGGGACCTGATAAACTGTCGGAACTTACAGACTTGATTACGGAAGGAATCATGACAGGCATAGATATGGATGGTGTGAAGACCATAGGAATAACGCTGGTTATCTATTATGGTGTGAGTGCTGTACTTTCACTTTTGCAACATTTGACAATGGCACTGGTTACACAGAGAATTTCAAAAGGACTTCGTACGGGAATTTCAGTAAAAATTAACAAGCTGCCAATGTGGTACTATAATAGAACTTCAACGGGTGATGTGTTATCCAGAGTAACCAATGATGTGGATACGATAGCACAATCTTTTAACCAGAGTATGGGAAATCTGGTGAGTGCGATTACGCTTTTGATTGGTTCTCTGATCATGATGCTCAAGACCGATGTTGTTATGACTGTTACGGCGGTTTTGGCAACACTGATTGGCTTTGTGCTTATGATGCTGATTATGGGAAGATCACAGAAATACTTTGCGAGACAGCAAATGCATTTGGGTGAGATAAATGGTCATGTGGAGGAGATATATGCCGGACATACGGTTGTAAAAGCATATAATGGAGAGGAAAATGCTAAAAAGAAATTTGATGAAATGAATCAGAATCTCCGTGACAGTGCCTTTAAAGCACAGTGTCTTTCCGGACTCATGATGCCACTGATGGGATTTATAGGAAATTTTGGCTATGTTGCAGTATGTATTGTCGGTGCTATGCTTACGATGCATGACAAGATTTCCTTTGGTGTTATCGTTGCATTTATGCTTTATGTAAGATATTTTACGCAGCCTCTTAACCAGATTGCACAGGCGGCACAGGCACTTCAGTCGGCAGCGGCTGCAGGAGAGAGGGTGTTTGAATTCTTAGAGGCAGATGAAATGGAGGACGAGAGTGACAAGAAGAAACAGCTTGATAATGTCAAGGGCGAGGTACGCTTTGAACATGTAAAATTTGGATATGAGGGAACTGGTAAGACGATTATCCATGATTTTTCAGCAGTGGCAAAACCGGGGCAGAAAATAGCCATTGTAGGTCCTACCGGTGCCGGTAAGACAACCATGGTGAATCTGCTGATGCGTTTTCATGAAATCAACGATGGTGACATTAAAATAGACGGTGTTTCTATTCGTGATATGCGTCGTGAGGAAGTTCACGCACAATTTTGTATGGTGCTGCAGGATACATGGCTGTTCGAGGGAACAGTGCGAGAAAATCTGGTTTACTGTACAGAGGGAGTCAGCGAGGAAAAAATAGAAAAAGCATGTAAGGCGGTGGGATTGCATAAATTTATCCGTACGCTTCCGAAGGGGTATGATACGGTGTTGAATGATCAGGTGAATCTGTCACAGGGGCAGAAGCAGCAGCTTACTATCGCGAGGGCAATGATTGCGGACAGGCCGATGTTGATACTTGATGAGGCAACCAGTTCAGTGGATACAAGAACAGAGTTAATTATTCAGAAAGCGATGGATGAACTGATGGAGAACAGGACATCTTTTGTGATTGCACATCGTTTGTCTACCATTAAAAATGCAGATTTGATACTTGTTTTGAAAGATGGTGATATTATAGAGAGTGGAACGCATGAAGAACTGCTTGAACAGGAAGGATTTTATGCGGATCTATATAATAGTCAATTTGAACAGGCATCATAAAAATAAAATATACGGGATGGAGGAATCAAATCTATGAGAATTGCAGTTTACGACACAAAACCATATGACCGGGAGTGGTTTGAAAAAAAGAAACCGGAAGAATTTGAAGTGCGTTATTTCGAAACGAGATTATCGGAGAGAACAGCCAAGCTTGCTGAAGGAGCTGAGGTGGTTTGCGCTTTCGTAAATGATGAGATCGATAAAAATACGATTGATATCCTGTATGAAGCGGGAGTCAGATTGATTGCCATGCGATGTGCAGGTTATAATAATGTGGATATGAAAGCGGCATTTGGTAAAATTCATGTGGTCAGGGTACCCGCATATTCCCCATACGCAGTGGCGGAGCATGCCATGGCTCTGCTGCAGTGTCTGAATAGAAAGATACATCGGGCTTATAATAGAACGAGAGAGGGGAATTTTACCTTGAATGGTCTGACGGGTTTTGACTTACATGGGAAAACAGTCGGCGTTGTAGGAACAGGTAAAATTGGTAAAATATTTATAGATATATGTAAAGGATTCGGAATGCATGTGCTGGCATATGATCTGTATCCGGATAAGAATCTTGATGTAAAATATGTGAGCAAAGAGGAACTATTGAAAAACAGCGATATAGTTTCATTACATTGCCCACTTACAGATCAAACCTATCATTTTATCAATGAAGACAGTATTGAAATTATGAAAGAGGGCGTAATTCTGATTAATACATCCAGAGGTGCACTTGTGAAAAAAGAGGCATTGCTGGAGGGCTTGAGAACCAGGAAACTGGGTGCAGCAGGCTTGGATGTGTATGAGGAAGAGGCAGAGTATTTCTTTGAAGATTTTTCAAATGATATTATTGAAGACGATGTGCTGGCATTACTTATCTCCATGCCGAACGTAATTGTTACTTCCCATCAGGCATTTTTGACCAATGAGGCATTGATGAATATAGCAGAGACAACATATGAGAATATCAAAGCATATGCGGAAGGAAAACCTCTCGTAAATGAGATATGTTATTGCATGGAGTCTCATAAGAAACATGATATATGCCTGAAAGAAAAAAATGGGCGTTGCTTTTAAGCAACGCCTTTTTTTAGACTGATATGTGTTTTTTGATAAGGTAGTTATTTTTCCCAGATATTTTTACTTCATACAATGCTTCATCTGCTGTGCGCAACAGTTCACGATAGTTTGTTACTACATCCTCGGTTATAATTCCGCCGATACTACCGCTGATACTGCCGGCCTGTTTAACATTAATTTGAGATATTTTTTCATTTATCTCCGAAGCCAGACTGCATACTGCGCCATAATCTGCATGTTTGACAAATATAAGAAATTCGTCGCCGCCAAATCTTCCGGCATAAATATCACTGGAGATATATTCTTTTAAAATACTACTTACAAGGCAAAGAATATCATCGCCAAAAAGGTGACCGCAGGTATCATTTACATTTTTGAATCCATCCAGATCAAGCATTAACAGGGCAGAGGAATCAAGACATTCCCGGCTGTGTCTGTAGGTTTCTACTTTAGAACGGAACGTAGTTCTGTTGTCAAGCCCGGTCAGGGGATCTTTGTTGGCAATTTCAATTAAATCACCGGCATGATTATACAGATCTCTGGCCTCTTCAAGCTCCTGTTCGAGCTTCTTCTGATAGCTGATATCAATCAAAACAGCGAGATAGACAGGGTATTCATCCTGCATACCAATGTATTTTCCTTCCCAGTGAATCCATACATCTTTACCTGTTACTTTATTGGATGTTTTATATTCCAAAATTATATCTTCGCGGTTAGGTGCTTTTTTATTGACAATGTCATACACACCCTGCTTTTGGGAATCTGTAAATCTTGCAATGGATCCGTCTGCATAGTCAGCAGGTACGGTATCCAGAAGTTCATAGAACTTACTGTTTGCTTCCAGAATATCAAGCTTATCATTCATGAGATATTTTACGACAGCACCTGGTATATTGTCATATATGATAGCTTTTTCATATTGTTCGGTCTTAAATTTTGTTATGTCATAGAATAAGCCATCTATAATCGGAATATTATCCTGATGACCGATGACATCAAAGGTTGCATGAATCCATCTGATATCAGATTGTTTGGTGTAGATTCTAAATTCTAATTCATTTATTGTTTCCTTACGTTGCAACATGGATATAAGATTACTGTGGTCAATACCCTGCATGTTGCTGCGGCATTTGTTGCCACAGATCTGCGTAAACTCATCTTTTGTATATCCGGAGAGTGCATAAAAACCATCGTCTCCGTCTAAAATCGTAAAATCATTATCCAGTAATAATTTTGCACGTCCGCCAATAACCATGCTAATTATACCTCGCTTTTTCATTGGTTTATTCTATTAATTATATCATAAAATGTTTCTATTGAAAATTAAATGTTTATTTAATAAAT
>CAMAMD010000075.1 GCA_945836785.1 uncultured Clostridium sp. | reverse complement strand
ATATTATATAATCACATTTATATTATGGTATCGGAAATATGTACCTCGTCAAACATGTAGACAACAGGAGAGACTATGGTGTGGACAATTCTCAGTATTCTATGTATTGTCATGCTTATTTGCATTGTGATTGTTCTGTTGGAGAGCTATCGGGAATGTAAGCAGCTGAAATTAACAAAATATGTGATTGAATCGGAACGGCTGCCTGCAGAGTTTGACGGATGTAAAATTATGGTTCTGGCAGATTTGCACAATGCTGTTTTTTCCAATCAGAATGAAAGCATAAAAAAAATAGTGTGGGAACAGAAACCGGATATGATTCTGTTGGCAGGGGATATGGTTGTATGTCGGTCTGATATGCGGGATGAGAACATGAAAACCGGTGTTTTTGTGCGTGAATTATCGGATTATGGGGCTTGTTATTATGGCTTTGGAAACCATGAAACAGGAATTTCTGCCGGAATACGAGGCGTCGGCGATATATGGAAAGAATATCTTGATGTCGTGAATCAAAATCATAAGAATCCGGTTCGTCTGTTGGATAATGAGACTGTGGAATTACGCAGGAAAAATGCAGTCCTTCGTATTACCGGACTAAATCTTGATTTGTGCTATTACAAACGTCTGATTGCAAAAAGGCTTGGAAAGGATGAATTGGAACAGATGATAGGCACCGCATCCCAATCCGCCTATAATATTTTGATAGCCCATAATCCTGATTATTTTGATACCTATGCCGCATGGGGAGCAGACCTGGTTGTATCGGGACATAATCACGGTGGATTAATCAGAATTCCGGGACTTGGAGGCGTTATTTCTCCGCGCTTAAGGATATTTCCTCGATACGATTATGGCCTGTATCATAAAGGAAAATCAACAATGGTTTTGTCGGGTGGCATGGGTGCACATTCCCTCAAAATCAGGGTGAATAACCGGCCAGAGCTTGTTCTTATAGAACTGCATAATAAAGAGGGCTAATGTATATATATTATGGTTGAAAAAAATACGTTTTTAATATATGATAGGCATGATTATATAAAAGGAGAATGGGGCAGAATAGCATATGAAAAGTGACGAGATGGAAAAAGAGAAAAAATCTGAAGATACAATAACTGAAGATAAAATATCTGATGATAAGACATCTGAAAATAAAATATCAGAAAATGAGACTGAAGAAAAGACAACGGAAGATAAGACAACGGATAGCAAGACAGTTGATGCCAAAACAACTGCAGAGGAAACAATAGAGGAGATTTCTTCCCTTTATATAGAACAGGATCCTTATGTCGATGCGTCTGTTCGGCTGTTTCAAAAGAAGAAAAAGACAAGAAGAATTATTTTACTTTCCGTGCTTGGAATATTGCTGGCTTGTTATCTGGGTGGGGTTGGATATTTTTATAACCATTTTTCAGGCAGGACAACATTGAATGGATTTGATATTTCATACAAAAAGATTGGTGATGTAGAGGCTGTTATGCAGGCCGATATGAATACATATACGCTTGATGTTATATTCAAAAACGGTAATGCGTTGATAGCTGTGGGAGACGGCGGATTGCAGCTTCAGCTTGCCGAATCAGTGAAGAGTATCAAAAACAGACAGAATCCGTTATTGTGGTTTGTGGATATATTCCGCACTGATCATTATCATGTGGACTATAATACAGTGTATGACGAGGATTCCATGCGGGCTTATCTGAGTAACGTACAGTATATGAAAACTTATAATATGGAGCCATCCGTAAATGCAAGAGTGAGGATGGAAAATGGCGAAGCTACAGTAATATCCGATATTACAGGGACGGAACTTAAAGCAGATAATGTGTATACTGCTGTCTTTTCTGCACTAAACGAATGTGCAGAGAATGTTGATCTGTTTGCTGCTGATTGCTATATTCCTGCAAAAATAACAAAAGACTCAGAGGTCATTGCAAAAGGACTTGCAAATGCAGAAAAATTTCTGGGCATAAAAGCAATATACGATTTTAAGGGTTATAAGGTTGAAATCCCGAAGGAGGATTTATCTACGCTTGCTTACATAAATGAGCAGGGAGATCTTGTTGTCAGCAGAACAAACGTTGATTGTTTTGCCAAGAAATTTGCGGAAGAATACAGTACCAGTTATACAGACAGAAGTTTCAGAACACACGATAGAAAAAATATCAGTGTGTATGGCGGATATTACGGCTGGCAATTGGATCCGGAAACTGAAGCCGATGAGTTATATGAATTGTTATGTGCAGGAGAGGATTTTACAAAGGATCCTGCATGTGATCATGAAGGATATGCATACAGTGAAGATAATGATATCGGCGATACATATGTGGAGATTGATTTATCAGATCAGCATGTTTACGTCTATGTGGACGGTAAAATGGAATTTGATACCGCTTGTGTATCCGGTAATACCAGTGCTGGAAGAGGAACACCGGGCGGATTGTTCGGCATTACATATAAAGCAATGAATGTGACATTAAGAGGTGCTGATTATGAGTCCAAGGTAACGTATTGGATGCCGTTTAACGGTGGAATTGGAATGCATGATGCTACGTGGAGAGGCAGCTTTGGAGGAAGTATTTACTATTATAACGGCTCTCATGGATGTATTAATTTACCATATAGTGCGGCTGCTCAAATATACAGCATGGTTGAACCTGGGATGCCGGTGGTCTGTTATTGGGATTAAATATCAATTACAGCAACAAAATATAAGAAACGGGGGCAGAAAAAATGGGCAATGATTTATTGAGGGACGCATATAACAGTATAAAAGATAAAATCACTGCAAAACCTGACATTGCATTGGTACTTGGTTCAGGGCTCGGTGATTTTGCTGACAATATTTCTGATAAACAATATATTCCGTATGCAGAGATTGAGGGGTTTCCGGTGTCCACTGTAGCGGGACATGCAGGAACTTATGTGTTTGGTAAAATTGGTGATAAACAGGTTGTTGCCATGCAGGGAAGAGTACACTATTACGAAGGATACACAATGGAACAGGTCGTTTTGCCTATAAAGATTATGCATTTGATGGGTGCGGATACCTTACTTTTGACAAACGCCGCAGGCGGCATCAACAGGACATTTCAACCCGGTGATCTGATGATGATAACAGATCAGATTACGTCATTTGTTCCGTCCCCCTTAATTGGGCCGAACAACGAAGCACTCGGTACCAGATTTCCTGATATGTCACAGGTATATGATCGTGCATTGCAGGATAAAATATTGCTTGCTGCAAAAGCATGTGATATCTCTCTTAAACAGGGTGTGTACCTTCAGACAACAGGACCGAATTATGAAACGCCTGCCGAAATTCGGATGTTTGAAAAAATGGGGGCAGATGCAGTGGGGATGAGTACAACCTGTGAAGCGATGGCTGCTGTGCATATGGGGATGCGTGTAGCAGGAATATCATGTATTACCAATATGGCTGCCGGAATTCAAAATGCGCCGCTTAATCATCGTGAGGTTAGCGATACCGCAAACAGAATTGCAAAACAATTTGCGGCATTGGTTCGTGAATTTATTATTTCTTTATAGAAATTGATTGTACATGCCGGAGGAAAAAAATGGACAGAAGATTATTTAAACAACTTATGAATAGCAAGATTATCATGCTGGATGGTGCCACTGGAAGTAATCTGATGCGTGTGGGTATGCCTGTGGGTGTCTGCCCGGAACAGTGGATATTGGATAATCCGAGTCATATCATAAAATTACAGCGGGATTATATAAAAGCCGGAACCAATATATTGCTTGCACCGACATTTACGGCAAACAGGATTAAACTGGCTGAGTATCATCTGGATGACAAAATAGAATCAATCAATAAAAGTCTGGTTGCGTTGTCGAAGCAGGCTGTTGCCGCAGAAGGTTACAGGGGATATGTAG
The DNA here is from genome assembly GCA_945836785.1 of uncultured Clostridium sp. The sequence continues at coordinate 2,658 of CAMAMD010000075.1, read as the reverse complement.
CCGGGGACATGACAATGACAGGTAAACAGTTATATCCGGTGGGTAATTTGGCATTGGAGGATTTGATTGATGTATATAAGGAGCAGGCTGCAATCCTTGTGGAGGCCGGTGTTGATTTATTTATCGTTGAAACCATGATGAGCCTTGCAGAGGCGAGGGCAGCACTGATTGCAATCCGGGAAGTGTGTGATTTGCCGGTCATGGTAAGTATGACCTTTAATGAGGACGGAAAAACATTGTTCGGGTCAACACCGGAATCTGCTATTGTTGTACTTCAGTCACTGGGAGCAGATGCGGTTGGTATTAATTGCTCTACGGGCCCGAATGAAATGGTACCACTTATTGAGCGCATGTGTTCCTATGCAAAGGTTCCTGTGTTTGCAAAACCAAATAATGGCATGCCTGAATTGATAGATGGAGAAACACAATATACCATGACACCGGAGGAATTTGCTTCCTACGGTATAAAATTGGTAGATGCCGGGGCCAGAGCAATCGGCGGTTGCTGTGGCACGACACCAAAACATATTGCTGCACTGCGGAAATATGTCAGAAATGCAAATATACCGGAAACATGTGAGATAAAAAGACATGTACTTGCCAGTGAGAGTGCTGTGCAGGATATAGATCTGAATGGAAAATTTCTCGTTGTGGGAGAACGTATTAATCCAACAGGGAAAAAGAAATTACAGGCTGAGTTGCGTGAAGGCAAGCTTGATATGGTAATTCGGATGGCGGAAGAACAGACGGAATGCGGTGCCGATATTTTAGATGTAAATATGGGTATGAACGGAATTGATGAGCTTGATATGATGAAACGTGCTATCTATGAGATAATCGGTGTGACGGACAGACCACTTTGCATCGATTCCAGTCATGTGGATATCATTGAGGCAGCTCTTAGAATATATCCGGGACGTGCTCTGATTAATTCCATTTCGTTGGAAGAAAAAAAGTGCAGACCGCTTATGCGAATTGCTGCTAAATATGGTGCTATGTGCATCCTGTTGCCGTTGTCAGATAAAGGATTGCCTGAAAATCTGGATGAGAAGAAAAAAAATATACAGAAATTGCTTGAAATTGCAGAAGAAGAGGGTGTACCAAGAGATAATTTAATTGTGGATGGTCTTGTAGCCACAGTGGGAGCCAACAAAAAAGCAGCGTTGGAAACCCTTGAAACAATCGCATACTGTAAAAACGAACTTGGTCTGCCGACAATTTGTGGTTTATCCAACATTTCTTTCGGACTTCCGGAGAGAATCAATGTCAATACCGCATTTCTTACCATGGCAATTGCTTCAGGTCTTACTATGGCAATCTGCAATCCGGGACAGGCAATGCTGATGAATGCCGCTTTATCGGCTGATTTATTACTTGCGAAGAAAGAGTCCGATAATATATATGTGGAACGCGTGATTCCTGTCAACTCTGATATGGTGCAGCTTAAAGCGGACTCACAGTCCCTAACGATTTCTGCATCGGGTGATATTGCGGGAAGTAAAGTCTACATGGATGTCGTAAAAGGAAATAAAGGTACAATTCTGGATGATGTAAAGGAAATGCTTGCTGCCGGTGCAAAGCCGCAGGAGATTATTGATTACGAACTGATACCGGCCGTAAATAAAGTGGGAGAGTTGTTTGAACAGAAAAAATATTTTCTGCCACAGCTTATTGCCGGTGCAACGGTTATGGACATGGCGATTGAGCATATCACACCATTGCTGAATATTGATAAAAATTCCGAGAGCAAAGGAACTGTAATTATGGCAACCGTTGAGGGTGATATCCATGATATTGGTAAAAACCTTGTGGTCTTAATGTTGAAAAATTATGGTTATAAGGTTATTGATCTCGGAAAAGATGTGCCGAAGGAAACCATCATTGAGGCTGCCGAAAAAAATAACGCTGATATTATCGGACTGTCTGCGTTGATGACAACCACGATGATGCGCATGAAAGAAGTAGTGGAACTGGTTCATAAAAATCATCTTCCATACAAGGTTATTATCGGAGGAGCGGTAGTCTCACAGAGTTTTGCAGATGAAATCGGAGCCGACGGATATTCAAAGGATGCAAATGAGGCAGTGAAGCTGGTGGACAGACTATTGACAGAAGAAAGTTAAAAGGTTAAAATAAAGCTTAATGAATTTTTGAGAAAAGGTGGACGGTGTACATGAAGAAAATGGTTTTATCATTATTGGTTGACAATACATCAGGTGTATTATCCCGTGTTGCCGGCTTGTTCAGCCGAAGGGGATATAATATAGACAGTTTATCTGTGGGTGTGACAGAAAATCCTAAGTATTCCCGTATGACGGTGGCAGTCAGCGGAGATGATAGAATATTGAGCCAGATAAAAAAACAGCTTCTGAAACTTGAGGATGTGAATTCCATCACTGAGCTTAAGGATGGGGAATCAGTTTGCAGAGAACTTCTTCTTGTTAAGATTAAAGCAACTTTGGAGGAGCGTCAGCAGATAATTTCGTTAACAGATGTATTCCGTGCCAAGGTGGTTGATGTTGCCAAGGATTCCGTTATGATTGAAATTACAGGTAATGTCAATAAAATAGAGGCATTTATCTCACTTCTTGATGGATTTGAGATTGAAGAGATGGTTCGTACAGGACTTACGGGACTGATCCGTGGCAATGCGAAACC
>CAMAMD010000074.1 GCA_945836785.1 uncultured Clostridium sp. | reverse complement strand
CTTTTGCTACGCCGCTTTTCATCAACAGCAACCGATATCATATTGCAGAAGATACTCCGATATTCTTTCCTGAATAACTCTCGTAAACTCGTTAAACTGCATATTATATTTTCATACACGAACGCATATGTATCTCTCCTTTCATTAAATGTATAAATATGGGAAAAATATGAAATACGGGACCTGATATCCCGTTTATTGATGTATGCTTATATTAAAGCTGATAAACTAAAAAATCAAGCCACAAAATGTATACAGATACCCACATTTTGCAGCTTGACTTTTATTATATGATATGGATTTCTATTTATTATCCGACGAGTTCCTTCAGGAAATTCAAAAACTGTTCCATTTCTCCCCGGGTACCAATCGTCACACGCAGATAATTGTCAATTCTCGGTTTATCAAAGTAACGGACAATAATCTTCCGTTCCCTCGCTTTCTCGAATATGACCTTTGCCGGAATCGATTCATGCGTGATAAACAGGAAATTCGTGGCTGACGGCGGACAGGAAAATCCAATCTGTTCTATTTCATTTTTAAACCATTCTCTGGTCTCAACCACCTTATTTACGGTCTCCCGGAAATATGCCTCATCCGCAACACTCTCCGCACCGAGAATGATAGACGGCATATTCATAGTATATGAATTGTAGGAATATTTTACATCATTCAAATATTGAATCATGCGTGCATTACCGATAGCGTATCCGATTCTTAAGCCTGCCATGGAACGCGACTTTGAAAACGTTCTGACAACCAACAGATTATCATACTGATCCAAAAGCGGCAGAGCTGTCTCTCCTCCAAAATCCACATACGCCTCATCCACAATCACAACCACATCCTGATTATGCTTTACAATATCCTCAACAAAAGATAATGGCTCCGCAATGCCGGTCGGTGCATTCGGATTTGGAAATACAACGCCACCATTTTCCGCATAATAATCTGATGCCTGCAGTCTGAAATCTTCATCCACAGGAATTCGTTTGTACGGGATTCTGAGCATGTCAGCCCACACATCATAAAAAGAATATGTAATATCAGGAAATACAATTGCTTTGTCCGTATTAAAAAATGTCATAAATGCCATAGCAAGCACATCATCCGAGCCGACACCGACAAACACCTGATCACGATTTACATGATGATATGCTGCCAGTGCATCCACAAGCTGTGTGGCAGCCGGATCCGGATACAAACGCAGATTTTCAATCTCAACCTGCTTCTGCAACACCCGTGGAGATGGCCCATAAGGATTTTCATTTGTATTTAACTTTATGATATTTTTATCTTTCGGTTGCTCACCCGGCACATAAGGTACAACCTTCCTTACATTATTTTCCCATGCTGACATGTTTTTCCTCCTGTCTGTATCTATCATTCCAACGCCAAATAACTACACAAAATATCAGACGTATTATAACTCTATCAATTTTGTTCTGTCAATAAACCGGATTCATCCCGGCTACGCTATATACAACAAATTCGATAGAACCTTACGCATTCTATTTTAATCTCCGCAAAATCTCCAGCGTATAGTTCCATGTTCTCTCCACACTGTCCACATAAAGTCGTTCTGCCGGTGTGTGTATATCATCTATTTGCGGGCCGTAGGATACACAGTCAAGTGCAGGGATTTTTCCGGCAAAAAGACCACATTCGACACCTGCATGAATAGCTTCAATGACCGGTTTTTCGCCATACATATTTTCATACACATCGACCATAAGCTCCCGTAATTCCGAATCCTGCTTATATTCCCATGCCGGATATGCACCCTCTGTCGAAATCGTACCACCCAGTACGCACATCATAGATTCTATCTGTTCTACCAGGGCATCTTTCTCTGAACCTACACTGCTGCGAACAGAAAATGATATCTGCACCTCAGAAGTCATTTCCCGGTGTATGGTTTTCATAATCCCAAGATTTAAGGAAGTCTGCACAAGCCCGTCAATATCCTTGCTCATACGAACAACACCGTTTGGCAGATTCATAAGTGCCGTGATGACATTCCGTGTCGCTTCGTCAGTCATACGCTGCCCGTTGTATACTTTCTGTTCCTCTGCAAGTTCATTCCATTCTATATGCTTCAGTGTCAACCCGATATCAGGATCTGTCACTCTGTATTCCTGCTGCAATATCGTATTATATTCTGTAATCAGGGACTTCAATAAATCCGTCTTGTCACACACAAAGATTGCTGCTGCCTCACGAGGTATTGCATTATCTTTCATCCCTCCGTGAACATCAACCAGTCTAAACCGTGTCTGCTTGCTCATCTGATATAAAATTCTGCCAAGTACCTTACTTGCATTCGCACCCTCACGGTGAATTTCCACACCGGAATGTCCGCCCGTAATACCATTTACGGTAAGACACCAAAGTTTCTCATCATCCGTCGTCTCATACGCAACCGGAAGATGGCAGGTTACCGTTACCCCACCCGCACAGCTGACCAAAAGCCGTCCTTCATCCTCGGAATCCAGATTCAACATTCGTTTTGCATGTAACGATGAACAGTCTATTCCCGCTGCCCCGAGCATACCGATTTCCTCATCTACCGTAATCACTACTTCAAGCGGAGGATGGGATATCTCCCCGTCTTTTGCATCAAGGATTGCCAGTGCAAACGCCACCGCAATACCATCATCTCCACCCAGCGTTGTTCCTACTGCCGATATCACATTACCGTCCAGACACAGCTTAAGTCCATCCTTTGTAAAATCAATTTCCGTTCCCGGCTCTTTCTCACAGACCATATCCATATGTCCCTGAATCATAACCGGAGCCGTGCTCTCATAACCGGATGTTCCCGGTTTCCATATCATGACATTTCCTAATTTATCCTGTATATATTCCAGATTCCTTGTCTTGGCAAAATCTACAAGATAATTACTGATTTGCCATGTATTCGAAGAGCCATGGGGAATACTACATATTTCCTCAAAAAACCTGAACACTGATTTCGGTTCCACATTTTGTAAAACTGCCATTCCCATTCTCCTTTTTTAACGCATACTACAAAAATACTTCCTATAATCCAATGAATAATACCAAATTCTATGCCAGTGCAAAATAAGCCAAAACAGCGATACCAAGCACGATACGATACCATCCGAACACCTTAAAATCATGTTTTTTGATATAACTCATCAGGAACTTTATTACAATGACAGACATTGCAAATGCAACCACAACGCCTACAATCAGGATAACCACTTCTGCCTGCGTATATGCAAACCCAAATTTTATAACCTTGATTAAGCTGAGTCCAAGCATAACCGGAACAGCCAAAAAGAATGTAAACTCGGCGGCCGCAACTCTGGAAACACCAATCAACAGTGCACCGATAATGGTTGCACCCGATCTGGAAGTGCCCGGAATAATCGACAACACCTGAAATAAACCGATGATAAATGCCGTCTTATATGTAATATCAGACAGCGTTTCCACCTTCGGGGTTCTTTTCTTATTCCAACTCTCAATTACAATAAAAGCAATACCATAGAAAATAAGCGCAATCGCGATTATCGTCGGCGTATGCAGATGTGCTTCAATATAATCATCAAAGAGTAATGTCACAATCGCACCCGGAATACAGGCAACTACAACCTTAAACCACATGGAAAAAATATCCTTCTGCACAACCGGTTTACTCTTATCTTTCAACTGAAACGGCCACATTTTGTCCCAGAAAAGGAGCACAACCGCCAGTATGGCACCAAGCTGTATCACGACAAAAAACATTTCTTTAAATTCATCCGATACATCCATTTGTATAAACTCATCTAAAAGAAGCATATGCCCCGTACTGCTTATCGGAAGCCATTCCGTGATTCCCTCCACAATACCAAGTACGATTACTTTCAATATCTCAATCAAGCTGACTGCCATTTTATGATTCCTCCTGTCTCAATTTAATATTCCATTATGGCATGTAACACATCAGAGTATACCCACACCAGACCCTGTCTGTCAATCAGTCCAAAATCCTCCCCGGTAGAATGGAATGAATTATTGTCCCACCAGCAACATGTAATTCCATTTGCCCGTGCTGCCGCCACATAATACGCACTGAAATTGACTCTTGCCTGAATATTATCCGAACCACTGTCAGATGATTTATTTCTGGCTCCGAATTCATCAATAATAACCGGGATGCCCTTACTAACATATTTATCATACAATGTATTCATAATGTAATCTATCTCCTGCGTATCTGCAGAATTATTTACATCAAAGCTGTTTTTGCTTCCGCCCTCCGTCTCGGCCTGCAGTGCAAAATTATACGGTGTATATGCATGAACCGATACCATGAGTCTGTCACTTACAGTATCCTGCGGCAGAACAAAATTCTCATGATTTGCACCATCAAAGCTTGAACCATATCCCGGTATCAGCAAATACCGTTCCACATTCTTCCCACCCGAGCTTCGCACAACATCCACAAAGCTCTGATTCAGCTTATTTATGCACGCAATCGCTTCCTGACACGCAGAGGATGACGGATCAAGCCACCATTCATACTCGGTCCCGGTCAGTCTCGGCTCATTCATGGACTCAAATATGAGATGTTCATCATAATCTTTGAATCTTTCGCAAATCTGCTGCCATACACAAGTCAGATACTTCTCTGAGGAAGCATAACATGCATCGGATGGATATAGAAAACACTGGCCCAGTGCATTTTCCTCATTTCCTGAAAAGATATCATGGTGTGTGTCCAGTATCACATACATATCGAGCTCTATGGCATAATCAACAACCTCCTGCACACGATCCATCCATACCGCACTAATCTCATAGTTATCTCCCGACACATGATTATGCCAGGACACAGGTATTCTGACTGTGTGAAAGCCGGCATCTTTAACTGCCTTGATGAGCTCCGGCGTAGTTTTGGCACCACACCATGCGGACTCATAATCCAGCTCATCTTCGAACCACGGCTGGTCTACCGACGCATCCAAAGTGTTACCCAGGTTCCAGCCGATTTCCATACTCTGTGAAAAGCGCATACTGTCTGTATCCGGTATATCCTTTTCTGTCATATCCAACGCAGGAATCACATAACCATTATTGGTCACCATGCCTTGATCGACAGCCTGATTGGTTTCATCCCTGTTTTCTGTTTCCTCTTTTGTAGAAGCACTATCATCCGTTACATTCTCCCTGGTGGCCGTTATCGCATCCTCTGTAGACAACTCATTTTCTCCTTTTTTTCCACAGCCTGTAAGACACAAAGCCAATGTCAGACATGTAATTGTAAGTCTTTTCAATATTTTCATATAACACATACCTCATTTTCCATCCCATAATCAAGCCTGGGATAACCAAGCTGCTATACATTATAAACCTCTCTGTAAATGATTTGTTTCATAAATTCAAAACGTTCTTCGGAAATGCCTTCTCCTGAAGTCATGATGAACAGCGGAATTGGTTTTCTGCCTGCAGAAATAGGTGGCTGGGTATATGAATAATCATTCAGATAAAACCCATTTCGTTTATAGAAACCGATTCTTCTTCTCGCAAAATCAGTTTGTGGCAATTCTACCTCCAAACATATCTGACACCGCAACAAACCACTTATCTCCTGTAAAACCAATGAGCCAAGTCCCTGATTGCGATAAACCGGATTCACTGCGAAATGCTCTATAAAAGCAAAATCTTCAAGCTGCCACACTGCGATGAATGCCCTTAGAGCTTCTTTATTCGAATCAGGGAGCACATAAATATGATATTTGGAATCATAAAGCAAAGCTTTTTGCTCGTCATAAGGACGGTATTCGTCTATCGGAAAGCTTTCCTCCATAATAGAAAATATTGTATCAAATTCAGTTTCATTCATTTTTCGCAACATAATATCCTGCCTTTATGTCTTCAAATTCCTGCTATTATAAGCAACATGCAATTTCAACCGGGTATTATCACCAATAATATAATGTATAATTTATCCCTTATTGTATCAGATAATTTTCCATCATTCTACTTTTATTTTACAATGAAAATTTACATTTTTTCTAACCGTTTCTTCAAACGATTCACGTTTTCCTCAATCTTCCTGATTGTCTCCTCAAACACCTCATCACTCTGCCCGGACGGATCATCCAATCCCCAATTTTCTGCATACTGACTTGGAACATTTGGACAGCTTACATTACATCCCATAAAAATCACCACATCCGGTTCTGGAATATCTGTAACCAACTTGTTATACTGTGTCTGCTCCATATCTATTCCATGCAATTTTTTCATCATACGAACTGCATCTGGATTGATATGGTCTTTCAGTTCCGTTCCCGCCGAATAGCTCTCGAATACATCCGATGCCAGTTTTTTTCCCAATGCTTCTGCAATCTGACTGCGACAGGAATTATGCACACATACAAATGCCACCTTAGGCTTACTTTCTTTTCCCATAAAAGTTTCTCCTTTTAAAGTCCTGACTTATGAAGTAATTTTTCTACATCTGCCACCTTAAGTACCTTTCCCATAGAAACAACTTTCTCATTGACAACCAGCCCCGGCATACTCATAACACCATATCCCATGACTTTCTCCAGATCGGTAATGTATT
>CAMAMD010000073.1 GCA_945836785.1 uncultured Clostridium sp. | reverse complement strand
GATAGAGCAACCGCCTCCTAAGCGGTAGGTCGGGCGTTCGAATCGCCTCGGGAACGTGAACAAAAGACCCGCATATGCCATAGGCTGTGCGGGTTTTGTATATTGAATATTTTACGCACAACTATATCAGGGAGGTGACTACAAATGGAGACAAATAACACTGATAAAATATATGTGATAGGGCATAAGAATCCGGATACGGATTCCATCTGTTCCGCCATATGCTATGCATATCTGAAACGACAACTGACAGGGAAGGATTATGTTCCGAAACGGGCCGGTGAGATAAATGCCGAGACAACATTTGTTTTAAAGTCCTTTGGAATGGAAGCACCCGAGTATGTGGAAAATGTTTACACACAGGTAAAGGATGTAGAATACAGACATTTGGATGGTGTGTCTGGCGAAATATCTATCAAAAATGCATGGGAAATCTTAAGTGCATCCGGTGCAACAACACTTCCTTCCGTAGACGAATATGGAAATCTGCAGGGACTGATTACAGTTCGCGATATTGCCATGTCCTATATGGAAGTTTATGACAATGAAATTATTGCGACAGCACATACACCTTATTCCAATATCATTGACACGCTTTCCGCAGAACTTATTGTCGGAAACCGGTCTGATTCCGTTAAGACAGGTAAGGTTTTAATTGCTGCTGCAAATCCCGATATGATGGAAAACTATATAACAAAGGGAGATATCGTCATCCTCGGAAACCGTTATGAATCCCAGCTCTGTGCCATTGAAATGGAAGCACAGTGCATCATTATCTGCGACGGTGCCACCGTCTCAAAAACAATTACCAAGCTGGCGGAAGACAGAGGCTGTTTTATCATAAGCACACCTTATGATACTTACACTGTAGCCCGCCTGATTAACCAGAGTATCCCTATCCGCTACTTTATGAAGAAATCCAATCTTATAACTTTTTCAACAGAGGACTTCATTACGGATATTCGGGAAGTCATGGCAGGAAAACGGCATCAGTATTATCCGGTATTGGATGAATTTGGAAAATACGTCGGACTGATTTCCCAGCGAAATTATCTGAATGCAAATCCGAAAAAGGTAATCCTGGTTGACCACAACGAGCATGCCCAGACTGTGGATGGTATCGAAGAGGTCACTTTGCTCGAAATTATAGATCATCACAGGATTGGAGGTCTGCAGACCATGAATCCGGTTTATTTTAGAAATCAGCCCCTCGGCTGCACCGCAACCATCATCTACCAGATGTTTTTGGAAAACGGGATCGACATACCGAAAAATATTGCAGGGCTTTTATGTTCTGCCATTATTTCCGATACGTTGATGTTTCGTTCCCCGACCTGTACGCCTGTGGATGAGGATGCCTGCCGTAAGCTGGCAAAAATTGCAAATGTGGATATTGAAACCTTCGCTGTGGCCATGTTCAATGCGGGAAGCAAGCTGAAAGGCAAGACAGATGAGGAGATTTTCCATCAGGATTACAAGGTATTCACAACGGACAACTTTACTTTTGGTATCGGACAGATTACTTCTTTCAACTGTGATATATTGGAGAATATCGGAAACCGGATTTTAAAATATATGGAAACGATATACAGCAATAAAGATGTTGATATGCTGTTTTTCATGCTGACCAACATATTCACGGAAAATACAGAGCTTCTCTATTATGGAAAGGATGCCGAACAGCTTTTGGCAAAGGCTTTCAAGCTTGACGAAGTATCAGGCGGACAAATCAAACTGAATGGTGTTGTCTCCCGGAAGAAACAGGTCATTCCGACCATTATGAGTGCAACACATGAATAAACGAATGGTAAAACTAATATAGTGCAACGATTGAATATTTTGCAGTAATATGATAAACTGTAATATAGCTTTATTTTAATGAAAATGAAAGGGGATGTAACGCATGAAACTCAAATCACAATCTACATTGACAATCAGTGCCGTGGCTTTTATCGCAGCCCTTTTGATTGATTTATATCTGATTCTCGTTTACCCGAGCAGTATTGAGCTTATCATCGCTGTATCCCTGATTGTAATTGTGGACACATATTTTATGGTAGACGGTATTCTGGCAAAGGTTGATGAGATTGCCTCCGTCAACATTGACAAGCAAAATGAGATGACAAAAGTCCAAAAGGGAATTTACTCCGTCGCAAAACGTGAGGAGGTCTCCAGAACACAGAGCATGTCGGCATTGCTGGACATCATTCTTGAGTTGAAAGACGAGAATGCAAAGTTGTATGATGAATTATTGAAGCAGGACAAGCTGATGTCCAAACTCCAGATAAAAAAAGAAGAGGACAATACAACCAAGATAGTAAACAGCAACGAACGATTGGCCGTCCTGATTGCCCAGATGGCAACGGCAAATGCAAAATCGCAAAATGAAGCAATTGAAATTTTAAACGATATCTGCAAAGAACTGGAAGAAAGAAACGGATCGCTTAACACTGCAAACGAATACTCTCATCTCCGTGTCATGAAGACAAAGGCAGAATAACAGCAAAGGAATTCCTATGAACTATATTGTATTTGATCTTGAATGGAACCAATGCTGTGGCGGGCATGAAAACGAAAATCCGCGAATGCCATTCGAGATTATTGAAATCGGAGCTGTCAAACTGGACAGTAAATTCAATTTAATAGACACGTATTCCAGTATTGTAAAACCTCGGATATATAAGAAACTCCAACCACACATCAAATCAATTTTAAATTATGATGAAACAACCCTGAGGAAGGGAAGACCATTTGATATGGTGTGCAGAGAGTTTTTGAAATGGTGCGGAGAGGATTACATATTTTGCACCTGGGGTTCCATGGATTTGAGCTATCTGCAAAATAATATGGAATATTATCACATGAGAAAATGGAACACACCGTTGAAATTTTACAATATCCAGCAAATATATGCGGACACCACAGATGAAAACGGAGCCATTGTGAAACTGGAAAAAGCTGTAAACACATTAAATATAGATATAGACAGACCATTTCACGCAGCTGTAAACGATGCATATTACACCGGTATTGTCCTATCAAAAATTCACCCGAAAGATCTGGAGGACAGATATTGCTACGATGTATACAATAATCCAAAGGCTGCGGATGAAGAAATCATTTCCTATCATAAAAACTATATGGAATATATTTCCAGAGAATTTAACGATAAAAAAGAAGCGCTTGAGGATAAAGATCTTCTGACTGTACATTGTTACAAATGTAAAAAGAAGCTTTCAAAGAAAATAAAATGGTTTTCCAATACTCCAAATTCCTATATCTGTGTCGGAAGATGTTGGTATCACGGACTGGAGGCAAGCAAACTGAGATTTAAACAGACCAGAGACGGAAAAATATTTGCAATTATTACCACATTACCTACCGATAAAAAAGGCATGGAAAACATTCGGGAAAGACAGGATGAATTAAGACTTAGAAGACAGGAAAAAAGACATAATAAAAATAAAAAGGACGTAGAATTCGAATAATTGATTAAAATAAACAGCCCCTTTACATAAGGGGCTGTTTATTTGCTGTTCCGGGTTTTCTCGGATAGGATTTCGGTGTGGCTTTTATCTTTTTGATAAATACAAAGCTCCGGCCAATATCAGAACCAGCCAGTTGCATTTTTTCGACTTTCTCTACCTTACCTCCGAGAATAGATATTGCCTTTTTTCCCTGATTTAATTCTTCATCTATTTTATCCGTCTTATAAGGGATAAAGTATCCTCCCTGTTTCACAAACGGAATACAATACTCGGACAATACTGCCATGTTTGCAACCGCACGGGATACAACCAGATCAAATTGCTCTCTCATATCCTTATTTCGTCCACCCTCCTCAGCTCTGCCATGAATAGCAGTACACGCTCCGATACCGGATTGCGATGCAACAGCACCATCCAGTTTGAGTTCATCTATTACATCATTTAAGAAGTTTACCCGCTTATTCAGAGAATCAAACAGTGTTACATCAAGCTGCGGAAATGCGATTTTTAATGGAATTCCCGGAAACCCCGCTCCGGTTCCCACGTCTATTACTTTGAGACATTTATCAGCAAGATTCATATATCCTGCAAGTGCGATGCTGTCAATAAAGTGCTTTAATATAACATCCTCACGCTCAGTAATAGCTGTCAGATTCATAACTTTATTCTTCTCAACCAACATCTCATAATACGTCTCAAACTGTGCAAGCTGTGTGTCGGAGAGTGATATATGGTTTTCGGATATGGATTCCAGATACTTTCTTATTTTCTGCATAAATATATTATTTCCTTTTTATTTTCAACTGTTATCTATTTTTTGCAGTCAGATAAATCATCAGAACAGAAACATCAGCCGGTGACACACCCGATATTCGGGATGCCTGTCCCAATGATGCCGGACGAATTGCGGAGAGTTTCTGTCTGGCTTCTTTACGGAGATTTGCCACATCATCATAGTTGATATCTGCCGGAATGCGTTTCTTTTCCATTTTCTGAAAATGCTCAACCTGCTGTTTCTGACGACTGATATACCCATCATATTTTATGGCAATATTAATCTGCTCTATAACCTCCGGTGATAATTCCTCTTGTATTTCCTGCCGTCCCTCATCCAATTCTGCAAGCATTTCATACGATAATTCCGGGCGGCGAATCAACTCTGCCAATGTTGCAGCCGTGCTGAGGGGAGAACTTCCATGAGAAGCCAGAAATTCCTGTGTTTTCTTATTTGCGCCAACCGTAATTGCATTCATACGGACAATCTCTTCATCAATCTGTCTGCGTTTCTCACAGAACTTCGCATAACGCACATCATCGATAAGCCCGATATCATGACCGATATCTGTCAGTCTCAGATCCGCATTATCCTGTCTTAACAAAAGTCTGTATTCTGCTCTGGAGGTCATCATACGATACGGCTCCTGGGTCTCCTTTGTTACAAGGTCATCTATCAGAACACCGATATAAGCCTGGGAACGGTCAAGAATGACAGGCTCTTTCCCCTGCAGCTTTCGTGCCGCATTGATACCCGCCATAATTCCCTGAGCTGCAGCTTCCTCATAACCTGAGCTTCCATTTATCTGACCTGCGGAAAATAATCCGTCCATCTCTTTAAATTCCAGATTTGCCTTCAGATTAACAGCATTGATGCAATCGTATTCAATGGCATATGCGTTTCTCACAATCTTCACATGTTCCAATCCCGGAACTGTATGAATCATCGCATACTGTACATCCTCCGGCAGAGAGGAAGACATACCGCCCATATACATTTCATTTGTAAATTCTCCCTCCGGCTCGATAAACAGCTGATGCCTGTTCTTGTCAGGGAATTTCATAACCTTATCCTCTATAGACGGACAGTAACGTGGTCCGGTTCCCTCTATCATACCGGAAAAGAGAGGAGAGCGGTCAATATTCTCCTTAATTATTCTGTGTGTTTCCTCATTGGTGTAGGTAAGCCAGCAGGATATCTGTTCCCTTTCAATATCCTCCGGTCGATTGGTAAACGAAAATGGTACGATATGTTCGTCTCCCTTTTGCTCCTCCATCTTTGAGAAATCGATTGATTTTTTGTCAAGTCTCGCCGGGGTACCCGTCTTAAATCTTCGGATAAAGATTCCTGCATCCCGCATGGAATCCGACAGATGATTTGCAGCCTGAAGTCCATTCGGTCCGGTATAATTTACCACATCACCGTAAATACATCTTGCCTTGAGATAGGTTCCGGTACAAAGTATGACGGCCTTTGCATGATAGATGGCACCGGAAAATGTTTTCACGCCTTTTATGACTCGTTTTACATGATTTGCGTTTTTTCTTCTGTCATCTTCCTGATTATCAGTATTATCGTAAGTTTCCTTTTCAGATATTTCCTCATACAAAAGCTCTGCGACCTCTGCCTGTCTCAGTGTCAGTTTATCCTGATTCTGCAGGGTCAGCCGCATCTGCTTGGTATATTCCACCTTGTCCGCCTGCGCCCGGAGAGAATGTACCGCAGGACCCTTTGATACATTTAACATCTTGGACTGAATATATGTCTTATCTATATTTTTTCCCATCTCGCCGCCAAGTGCATCAATTTCACGTACCAGATGCCCCTTGGAGCTGCCACCTACATTTGGATTACATGGCATCAAAGCCACACTGTCCATACTAATCGTAAATAATATGGTGTTCATACCCATTCTTGCCGCCGCAAGTGCTGCCTCACAACCCGCATGTCCTGCACCGACTACTACCACATCATATTCTTCTTCAATATATGATTTAACAGTCATAAGCTTATCCTTCCTGTATATAAATCGCTATCACTTATTTTAACAAATAATCTCATAGTTGCAAGGTTATTTTTTTGTTGTGCTATTATAGGGTTAATGTAATTGACTTTTTATTATTGCTATATTATATTTTTCAATAAAGCAAACATGATATGTACTTATAATCATATACATCGGATTTTTAAATTTAGGAGAAAAGCATTTATGTGGAAATATTGGGATTGGGATGAAATATTAGAAAACTATGTAAAAAAATATTCAAAAATTATTGTTCTATTAATTAGTATTTTTTTACTTTATACCATGTCACACAGTGGATTCTTTGAAAATCTGACAGTTCATAAAATCGGATATTATAACCGACGTCCTGAATTAATTTCCTTTTATAGCGAGTATGCTGCTCCTTATGCAATTACATATTTGAAAAAAGCCATGTTAATATGCCTCATTCCTGTATCAATCTTAATTTTGATTAGCTGGAAACCATATTCTGATAACAAAAAATCCGGCTTTTGGATGTATAATCTGGCTTTAATCATTTTCACTATACTC
>CAMAMD010000072.1 GCA_945836785.1 uncultured Clostridium sp. | reverse complement strand
GGATTATATAAAACCGCATCCTCACTGTAGCTATAACAGGTGTCTCCCACAGCAAAGTGTGGACCCATTTTTTCTACAATCAAAATCGGTAGTTTATATAATATATCATACTTATGCGCCATCACATATGCTGTCGTGTTTGTACCGATTGCAAACTCTCCGATCGGAAGTGTCTCGTGATTAAACATAAGATTTTCCTTAATGAACGCTCTGTTTTCTTCGTCATTGTCG
This sequence comes from uncultured Clostridium sp., assembly GCA_945836785.1. The sequence continues at coordinate 6,704 of CAMAMD010000072.1, read as the reverse complement.
AAATTACCACAGGTATATTCTGTAATTTTTCCATCCTTGAACGTGATACAGAGATTTTCATATTTGAGTTCATTCAGATACACCTGGCTGACATGCAACACACCATCTGTCCCACTCAGCACCGGTGATGTAAACACCTCTCCCACCGGGATGTTCACATCTGCAAGACAGTTTTCAAAATTTGTCTGTGTCTTCGGATCTATGTCATGTAACATGACTCTGATATCCGTCTTATTCCCGTTCTGTCCAAGCACATGAACGTATTCCGCCTCATTCAGTACATCTATGATATGTTGCTGTATCTCCCGATACATATCATTATCAAGCGTGTTGACTTTTACAATTTCTGCAAAAATCTCCTCAAACTGCTCTCCGATTTCAGGAATCGGATACGCAATTATCGTAAAACTATATTTATCCCGTGGAATATAGCGGTTCGTTATCTCAGCAGATTTCGCAGTATATTCCACTGACATTTCCTGCTGCCTGTCTGACAATCTGCATGCTGTTTCCTTAATCACAGGCGTAAACGGATTTTCACCGAACACCTCTATCACAGCTGGTCCTGCATACACCTCGGCCTGCTCCCTGTTTTTCTCGTAGGTGTCGGCTATAATCTCCAGCTTACGTTCCAGAAATGCCTTGTCCATGTATAGTGCTTCATCCATCCTGTGATCATACTCGTACTGTTTGTTTGCCGGTGTCCCGGTATAACCTGTTCTGATTGTAAGCTTGCGGTTTATCCGGCTTACAGGATAACGAAATATAATCGGTTCAAGATGATGATCCCGAAACATTTCTATCGCATAGCGAACCATGCGTTCCTGTCCGATTGCATACCTGATATTAACCGTCCGCTTTGCAGATAGGTCAATCCGCATGGTCTCGAACCCCTTTACAAAGCCGTTTACATAGGTTTCCGCCATAGCCCGCACCTGTGTCTCATCCAGCTTATTCATAAATTGCGCCGTTTTAATCTCATTATCACCGATATACTCTCCATATCGGTACAGATACCGAAGATCGTTCAAATCACTGTTCATAATAATATCTAACGCAAGATTATCTTCACTGCATAAGGTCTCCCGCACTCTGTCCGCCACAAGTACATCCGCATAATCATACATATAATAGTAAATGGATTCCCGAATATATCTGGCTTTTGGAAGCCCATCCGACATATCTTTATCTTCCTGAATATTTTCAGAAAACTTACTGTAGATTTCCAGAAAAAGTTCCATCAGAGACAAAAACGCAAGTTGCTTATTTTCATATGCATATGCGATACTGCATCGTACCTCGGCATACAGAAACGCAAGCAGTCTTCCGTATTCCTCTCCCAATATTTTTACTGCATAATCGGGATTTGCATAACTTGTCTCGTATTGCTCAGGCAAGATATCGGCATACATATTTTGATTCATGCATTTTAACTGCTCCTCCGAAAGTTCTTCGGGTATCGGAGCATGAATCATACAATATATATCGTAGATTTCTAATATAAATGCTGATACATGTTTAAAATAATCCTGCAAACCGGATGTCAGCTTATCACACCCCGTCCAATTTTCCTCTCCGATTTCCATGAGTCTGCCAACGGCAAGCTCCATGCGTTCGCATATATCCTGTTCCATAGTTTTACTGTCCTCCTGCCCCAATTAATCCAAGCAGCACAATACCCACCGGTATCACAAAAGTAATGATATTTAATGCAATCGAAATTCTCTTCCCTTTGACGCCGCCCTCCTGCGCCTTATTTCCTATCCAGGCAAACACTTCGCCTACGGCGGACAATAGAATCGCACAAATATATAACATTCCAAATATACCCGGAATATGTCCCTTTGATATCACGGACATCACGATACCGATTAATTCGATAGCAAATGATATCCCACCCATCACAAAGGCAATCACCGTATCTGATGCGATTGAAGAATCCGAAAAATAATATCGTTTTCTTTTTATCATTCTCATAACTTATCTTATTCTATCCATTCTGCTTTTATTTTACACAACCTATCAGGTCATTGATATCTTCCACATGATTCTTTTTCATATATTCTTCAATGCCCTCTATAATCTCCACAGTCGCATACGGATTATGAAAATTTGCTGTACCGACAGCTACAGCCGTCGCACCTGCCATAATAAATTCCAGTGCATCCTCAACACACATACAGCCTCCCATGCCTATAATCGGAAGCTTTACCGCATTTGCCACCTGATACACCATCCGCACAGCAATCGGTTTAATTGCAGGTCCCGAAACACCTGCCGTTTTATTTGCAACCGCAAATGTTCTTTTGTTCACATCTATTTTCATTCCGGTCAGCGTATTAATCAGCGACAATGCATCTGCCCCCGCCGCTTCCGCAGCCTTCGCCATCTCGGTGATATCCGTCACATTCGGAGAGAGCTTCATAATAACCGGCTGTTTTGCCTTTGCTTTTATTGCCTTTGTAATGTCGTATAGTGCATGTGGATCCTGACCAAAGGCAATTCCGCCCTCTTTTACATTCGGACACGACACATTGATTTCCAGCAAATCAACAGGCTGATCCGCCAGTCTTTCCACAACCTCTACATAATCATCTGTACTTTTCCCGCAAACATTCACAATAATTTTTGTATTCTTGTCTTGTAAAAATGGAATATCACGCTCGATAAAAGTATCGATTCCCGGGTTCTGCAATCCGATTGCATTCATCATCCCACCATATGTTTCCGCAATTCTCGGTGTCGGATTTCCCGGCCATGGTACATTTGCCACGCCTTTTGTCGTCACCGCACCAAGCCTGCTCAGATCCACAAATTCCGCATACTCCATACCGGAACCAAATGTACCGGATGCCACCGTAATCGGATTTTTCAATTCCACACCGGCTATATTTACGCTTGTATTCATCAGAACTCCACCTCCCCGGCATAAAATACAGGTCCATCCTTACATACCCGTTTATTGTGTACCTTGGAATGATCATCTATCTCTTTTGACTTACATACACAGGCAAGGCAGGCACCCACACCGCATGCCATCTTTTCTTCCAGTGAAAGCTGTGCCGTGATACCATGCTCAAGTGCATATGTTTGTAATGCCTTGAGCATCGGCGTAGGACCGCATGCATAAATGATATCTCCTTCGATACCATACTCCCGGATTGCATCCAGCACAGTACCTTTTACACCAAATGCTCCGTTGTCACTCGACATATAGACATCCCCATACGCCTTAAATTCCTCCGACAAAAATTCTTCATCCCGATAACCAAGTACAATGGATTTCTCACAATTAAGTTCCTTTGCCAGTTCAAGCATTGGAGGAATCCCGATACCACCGCCAATCAAAATGGCTTTTTTACCCTCAGGTGTAAAACCATTTCCAAGCGGTCCTAAGATATCCACTGTATGCTCTGATGTGAGCGTTGAGAATTCCTTTGTTCCCTTTCCGGCGATTCTGTATACGATTCTCAAGGTTCCTGCCTGCCTGTCAATCTCACAGATACTGATTGGCCGTGGCAACAGTCTGCTTCCATCTGCCGAATAAAGATCTATAAATTGTCCCGGTTTTGCCTGTGCGGCAATCTCTGCCGCTGACAGCACCATGGAATATATATCCGTTGCAATATTATCCTGTCTGACAATATTGGCTGTCATTTTTATCTTACCCATGTTCGTCCTCCGTTCCAGATTCCTATCTTGCCGCTCTCGCACCGTTAATATCCGCAATCATGTCAACGACAGCCTGACGGCTTGCATCCGCATAATTTTCCGCACCAAATGCGGCATATTTTTCCTGCTTATACGCTGCAATAATACCTCTTGAAGAATTGACGATTGCACCCAGTCCATCATCATTAAAATAATGTACCAAATCTTCAGCCTTTCCGCCCTGTGCACCGTAACCCGGAACTAATATATATGTCTTTGGCATCAGCTTGCGGAGAACCTTACCCATCTCAGGATATGTGGCACCGACAACACAGCCCACATTACTGTAAGTATCTCCCATACACTGCTCGCCCCATTCAACCACTTTCTCTGCCACCAGCTCATACAGCGGTCTTCCGTCTACAAGCTTATCCTGAAATTCTCCAGAAGACGGATTTGAAGTTTTTACAAGCACAAAAATCCCTTTATCATATTCCTTACATACATCTACAAATGGTTTTACACCGTCAGTTCCCAGATACGGGTTGACAGTCACAAAATCCTCATCAAAACCAGCATAGGTATTTGCACCCACCTGTACCTTGCCCAGATGTCCAACTGCATATGCCGTTGATGTGGAACCGATATCCCCTCGTTTAATGTCACCAATTATAACCAATCCCTTACTCTTCGCATACTCGCAGGTTCTATGAAATGCAATCAGACCTTCTATACCAAACTGCTCATACATGGCAATCTGCGGCTTAACCGCAGGAATCAAATCATATGTGGCATCAATAATACCTTTGTTATACTCCCATATCGCCTCGGCAGCTCCTTTTAATGTTTCACCATATTCTGCATACGCTTTCTTCTGAATATGCTCCGGTACATATGCAAGCATCGGATCAAGTCCCACCACAATCGGTGCATCCTTTTTTGTAATATTTTCAATTAATTTGTCAATCATCTTATTTCCTCCTTATGTCATTGCACTATCGTTCTATAATACATCCGTTGTAACGGAGTTCTCCGTCCACAATCGTAGTTTTTACTTTTCCCTTTAACGTCTGTCCGGCATACGGCGTGTTATGTCCCTTTGACTCAAACTTCCTTGGATCTACCGTCCACTCCTCCTGCGGGTCAAAAATAACCACATCTGCTTTCGCACCCACGGTAAGCTTTCCGTACTCCTCGTCAATTCCGATAACATGTGCCGGATTGTAGCTCATTTTCCTTGCCATATCCATAATATCCATCAAGCCTGTGGACACCAGTGCCGTATAGGTCAGTGCCGCCGATGTTTCAAGACCGACAATGCCAAACGGTGCCTTGTCAAAATACGCCGCCTTTTCCTCATCGGAATGCGGTGCATGGTCCGTCGAAATGGTCTGCATCGTGCCATCCACAAGACCGCCGATAAGTGCCTGTACATCCTCCTCTTTCCGAAGAGGCGGATTCATTTTATAATTACTGTTCGGTTCTTTAATATCCGCATCGGTCAGCGTGAAATGATGCGGGCAAACCTCAGCCGTCACATCCGCCCCCAGACGTTTTGCCATACGCATAAGCTCTACGGTTCCAATGGTAGAACAATGACAGAGATGAAGCTTCGCTCCTGTTTCGTGTGCAAGGAAGATATCCCTTGCAGTAATCACATCCTCCACCGAATTTGGGATTCCCGACACCTGATAACGTTCCGAAGCAACGCCCTCATTTAAAACTCCCTTTCCCACCAGATTCTTATCTTCACAATGTGCCATAATGACAGCATGGTGCTTTGCAGCCTGTTTCATGGCCTCCCGATATACATTGATATCCATCACGCTCTTGCCATCCTCGGAGAACGCCACCGCCCCCGCATCAAGCATTGCTTTCATATCAACCAGTTCCTTGCCTTCCATACCCTTCGTAATGGCCGACACCTGACGCACGTGGACATATGCCCCTTTTTCTGCTTTATCCATGACATACTGCAATGTCTCAACCGAGTCAACGACCGGTTTTGTATTTGGCATCGCACACACGGTTGTGACCCCGCCTGCCGCCGCTGCTCTGGAACCAGTTACAATATCCTCCTTATAAGTGAGACCCGGATCCCGGAAATGCACATGCAAATCAATAAAGCCCGGCATGACATACATCCCCTCAGCATTCATTACAAGCTCATCGCTTCCCGTCCATTGTTCACCCTTACTATAAACATAGATCTGCTTGATTCTGTCCTGTACAATCAGCACATCCGCTTTCTCATGCAAACCCGTTTCCGGATCTATCACATGTCCGCCACGAATTACCATCTCTATCCTCCTATTTATTTTGTCCTGCTATATTTCCAGTAACGCTTTCCTTATACAACATATAGGCAAGCATATACGCTTCCTGTCTCTGTTGCTCCGTATTTTCAATCCATAACGCAATATTTATCTCATTTTTTGAGTCATCATATGCAAGTTTCATGATTTTCAACCCGGTATCAGATATAACGGACAGAGCACTGCCCACAGCCAATCCGTGTTCCTCCATCGGATCGGTTCTGACAACCAGTGTCAATTTTCCTCCCTGCGATAATGCGAGGGTATTTCCCGCATCCACAGAATCAATCCATATATAGAATGCTTCATCCACCTGTCCAACATCAACAAATGCCTTGTACTGATACTTTCTGCTTATCTGAATCACTTTTTTTATATAAGGAAGATACCATATATCTTCTTCTCCTGAGAACCGCTCTGCGATTTCCCTTTCACGCTGAGGTTTAAACACCTCATCATGCTCTGCCATTTTCACGCTTGCCACCTGTTCGGAGCAAACGAGCCTTGCGTCAAACAATCTTTTCATTTCATCATCAATTTCATTTATATTTTTTCTGATAGTATTCAAATCCATACGAGCAATTACTCCTATCACCATTTATTCGTATTTTTCAATCAAATCCGATTTCGCTCATACAAAACCAGATTAAGTATACCATACAGTGCATTAAATTGGAACCAAACATTTGCAATATTTTCTAATTATATTCTTTTATGGAGTTGTCATACTAATAAAAA
>CAMAMD010000071.1 GCA_945836785.1 uncultured Clostridium sp. | reverse complement strand
TTTCTGGAGACGATATCAAAGTATGATTCACCTGAAATATACGGAGTTACAGGAATGCGCCCGTATGATGATTTAAAATCATCATATTGTGTGAAGAATGAAGTGGTTGATACATTTGAAGATTTGATAGAGAAGGCAAAATTTAACCATGTTATTATGAGTTATAGTACGGATGGTTTAATGAGTGGCGAGCAGATTGAAAGGATATTAAAGAGACATGGAGTTAGTGATACATATAAAATGTATTCAAATCCATATAGACAGTATATGAGTAAAAAAACACACAAAACAGAGTGTTTGTATGAATATTTATTTTATATAAGAAACGGTTGAAAAACAAAAGGAGGAGGTATTTTATGAGAAGATGGAGACGGGGTGTCAGAATTCTTTTTTTGACGGGGGTTGTGACCATGGCAATGACGGGGTGCGGTAATACGGATAAAATGGAAAAAACAGAAAATACGACAGAGGAGTTGGCAGGACAAATGGAACAGGCAGATGTACCGGAGCTTGAGGGATATACACTGTTGTGGAATGATGAGTTCAATGGTGACAGTATGAATGAGGATATCTGGAACTATGAGCCCCATGAACCGGGATGGACAAACAAGGAGCTGCAGGAGTATACAACCTCAACAGACAATGTATTTGTGCGTGACGGAAAGCTTGTGATAAAGGCAATTAAAACAGAAGATGAAAACGGAAAAGATTATTATACCTCAGGAAAGGTTACAACACAGAATAAAGAAGATTTTATGTACGGTAAAGTTGTTGTAAGTGCAAAGGTGCCTGAAGGACAGGGATTGTGGCCGGCGATATGGATGATGCCTACGAATGAAAGTTTTTACGGACAGTGGCCGAAATGTGGAGAGATAGATATCATGGAAGTGCTCTGCAACCAGACGGATACCGCATACGGAACGATACATTATGGGGAACCCCATGCTGAGCAGCAGGGAATATATGTACTGGAAGATGGTACATTTGCAGATGACTTTCATGAATATTCTGTTGAGTGGGAACCGGGCGAAATGCGATTTTATATAGACGGAAATTTATATCACACTGTAAATGACTGGTTTACGGCAGAAGCGGGGCAGGACGAAAAGGCATATCCGGCACCGTTTAATCAGACCTTTTTTGTTCAGCTTAATCTGGCTGTGGGTGGTACATGGCCGGGAAATCCTGATGAAACAACGGACTTCGATCATGCAGAGTTTGAAATTGATTATGTCAGAGTATATCAGAAACCGGAATATGATACCAATGTGAAGAAACCGGAAAAGGTTTTTCGTGAGCCCCTGGAGGATGGCAATCTGATTTACAATGGTGATTTTGCCGAGCAAGAGGATCTGTATGATGAAGACAACTGGTTTTTCCTGCTGTTTGAAGGTGGCGAGGGTGAAGCTCGTATCGAGGATAACACAATGATTATTACCTCTGAGAATGCGGGTTCAGTGGACTATTCGGTACAGCTGGTACAGCCTGCACTTCCGATGTACAAAGGAAAATCATACAGGCTTACATTTGATGCATGTGCGGCCGAGGAACGAGATATGATTGTCTGTGTATCTGCACCGACTGCCGGATGGATTCGCTATTTAGCAGACACTAAGCTGACACTTACGGAAGATTGGCAGACATATACATATGAGTTTGATATGACAGAAAAGGATGACAATAATGGAAGACTTGAGTTCAATATGGGAAACAAAGGTTCAACTGCGGAAATTTATATTAAAAATGTTCGCATTGAAGAGATAGAGAGTGCAGGTGAAAATTAATATGAGAAAATTTGATGGTTTTACAAGGGGAATCAATCTGGGTGGCTGGTTGTCTCAATGCAGCATGGATAAAAATCATATGGATACTTTTATCACGAAAGACGATATCAGAAAAATCAGCAGCATGGGAGTTGACCACGTGAGGCTTCCGATAGATTTTGAGTTAGTTGAGGATGCGGATGGAAACGAGATAGAAGCGGGCTATCAATACATCAATAATGCAATTTCTTGGTGTATTGCAAATAATCTGAATATCATACTGGATTTGCACAAGACCGCAGGTTATGTATTTGATGATGCAGGTTATTCTTCGGATTTTTTCCATAGTGAAAAGCTTCAGCACCGATTTGTTTGTTTATGGGAAAAGCTTGCCGGACGATATGGTGAATATTCTCAAAATGTAGCATTTGAATTATTAAATGAAGTGGTTGATGCATCGTGTAGGGATGAATGGAATCAGATTGCGGAGAAAACAATAAAAGCCATTCGTACAATCGCACCTGATACATGGATTTTGCTGGGGGGAACAAGAAGCAATTCTGTGACTACGATTAAAGATCTGGGGAAACCGTATGATGACAAGATAGCATATAATTTTCACTGCTATGAACCATTGATATTTACACATCAGGCTGCTTACTGGGTTGAAAATATGCCTGCTGATTATGCGGTGGATTATCCAAAGGCAATCGGATTTTATATTGAAGAAAACAACAGACTGATAGACTATAATTATGCACAGCCGATTCTTCCATACTCGGACATGATGAGTGGAAAAGAGTTCTTTAGAGCCTTTTTTGCTGAAGCAGTCAGGATCGCGGATATGTATAATGTACCTTTGTACTGTGGGGAATATGGTGTGATTGATAATGTTGATACGGATGCTACACTTAGATGGTTTCAGGATATTCATGACGTTTTTGAGGAGTGCCAGATTGGGCGGGCTGTCTGGAGTTACAAGGAAATGAATTTTGGTATAACGGGAGAACATTACAGTCCGATTTATGAAGAACTATTAAAATGTCTTTAAATGAAGATTATCACTTTTGATGGGAATCTTTTTGACATATGGCGGTAATATTTATTGCAAATTTTTGGTGATTTAGATATAATTTAATTAGCAGGGCAACCACGGTTACAGGTTGCAGGAAAACCTTCCCTATATGGTAAAGATACAGGGAAGGTTTTGCACTATTTTATAAAGGAGGAGTATTTTTATGGCAAACAGATTTGTGTTAAACGAGACTTCCTATCATGGGGCAGGTGCTATTGCAGAGATTGCAACAGAGGCACAGGGCAGAGGCTTTTCGAAAGCATTTGTATGCTCGGATCCTGATCTGGTGAAATTTGGAGTTACACAGAAAGTGCTTGATGTGTTAGAGGGGGCATCTCTTGCATATGAACTGTATTCCAATATCAAGCCGAATCCGACAATTGAAAATGTACAGACTGGTGTGGCTGCATACAAGGCTTCGGGAGCGGATTACATTGTCGCAATCGGTGGCGGTTCGTCCATGGATACGGCAAAGGCCATTGGTGTCATTATCAATAATCCTGATTTTGAGGATGTGGTAAGTCTTGAGGGTGTGGCACCGACCAAAAACAGATGTGTGCCGATATTTGCAGTTCCAACTACTGCAGGAACAGCGGCAGAGGTTACGATTAATTATGTCATTACTGACGTTGCGAAAAACCGCAAGATGGTATGTGTGGATCCAAAGGATATTCCTGTTGTCGCATTTGTAGATCCGGAGATGATGGCCAGCATGCCAAAGGGGCTGACTGCTGCAACCGGCATGGATGCACTGACACATGCGATAGAGGGTTACATAACAGCAGGGGCATGGGAACTTTCGGATATGTTCCATTTAAAAGCAATCGAGATTATATCAAGAAGTTTGCGTGGAGCTGTTGACAATACGCCTGAGGGCAGAGAGGGTATGGCCCTCGGACAGTATGTTGCTGGCATGGGATTCTCCAATGTAGGACTTGGAATCGTTCATTCTATGGCACATCCGCTGGGAGCACTGTATGATACACCGCATGGTGTGGCAAATGCAATTATACTTCCTACGGTTATGGAGTACAATGCTGAGGCAACCGGTGAGAAGTACAGAGAAATTGCGAGAGCAATGGGAGTTGCAGGTGTTGATGAAATGAGTCAGGAGGAATACAGAAAGGCAGCAGTTGATGCAGTGCGCCAGCTGTCTCAGGATGTAGGAATTCCGGCTGATTTGAAAGAGATTGTAAAACCGGAGGATATTCCGTTCCTTGCACAGTCTGCATATGATGATGCGTGCAGACCTGGCAATCCGAAAGAGACAAGTGTAGCTGATATTACAAAGCTTTATGAATCTCTCATGTAGGATAAGAATACTATAATAACATTTTAATCTGATTTTAATCTTTCGTGCATTTTAGATTAATTTTCAAGCGGTAAGATAAGGCTACAAGATGAGCAAAGGACAAACGGCTATCTTAATACAGAAAGATTACAAATCAGAAAGGATGTATGTAAAATGGATAATCTGGAAAAAGTTGAAAAAATCAGAGAGAAGACAGGCGTATCTTATGAGGATGCAAAATCAGCATTGGAGGCATGCGATTACGACATATTAGATGCCATCGTTTATCTGGAAAAGCTGGGAAAGGTAAAGGCACCTGAGGTAAACAGCTACAGCACCTCACAAAAACAGCCGTCATCGGAATTTGCATTGGCACAGGCAACCTATGAGGATTCCTGCAAGAAAAAAACTTTTGGCGAGATGATTGATAAGTTTTTTAGCTGGTGTGGGCGGGTAATCAAAAAGGGCTGCGACACTACATTCAATGTAGATCATGCTGGTAAGCAGATTATGGCAATGCCGGTGATTGTATTTGTACTGTTGCTGATATTTGCTTTTTGGGTAATGCTCCCACTTCTTATTATAGGAATGTTTTGTGATTGCAAGTATCATTTTGAGGGCGTTGGCAGAGTGTCGGTAGATTTAAATGATATGTGCGATAAGGCGGCCGGAGCCTGTGAGAATATCAAGAAAGATATCCAGAATAAATAAAAAAACGGCAAACCGGATCATTTGCATTGCAGTGCGGGCAAATGGTTCGGTTTGTGCTGTTTGAGAGAGGTAATATATGAGCAGAATATTAATTATTGAAGATGAAGCCAAGATTGCGCGGTTCGTAGAATTGGAGCTGGTGCATGAAGGAAATGAGGTTGATAAAGCATTAGACGGAAGAGAAGGACTTGATAAGGCACTGACCGGAAATTATGATCTTATTTTGCTTGATGTTATGCTGCCCGGTTTAAATGGAATGGAAGTATTGAGACGTATTCGCTTGGAAAAGGATACACCTGTCATTATGCTTACGGCAAGAGATGCTGTGATGGATAAGGTTTCCGGTCTTGATGCAGGAGCGGATGACTATATTACAAAACCATTTGCAATCGAGGAGCTGCTTGCCCGCATCAGGGTTGCACTTAAAAATCACAGCAATGAAAAGCCGAGAACCGGACATCGAATTGAGGTGGGAGAGGTTAGCTTGGACGAAGACAGACATGAGGTGCTTGTGCGTGGCGAGGAGGTAGAACTCTCTCACAGAGAATTTGAGCTGCTTCACACGTTGATGCGCAATAAAAATATTGTGCTCGACAGAGAAAAACTGATGAATGAGGTCTGCGGATATGATTATATCGGAGAGACCAATATTATTGACGTCTATGTCCGTTATCTGCGGACAAAGATTGATGACAAATACGGAATCAAGCTGATACATACAGTCAGGGGCGTCGGATATGTGATAAAGGAAAACTGATATGGAAGACAGAGGACGTGACAATAGAAAAATGACCTCAATTGCGAGGAGGATTAATTTCAGTTTCTGGCTGAGACATTTTTTTGCTGTGCTGGGATTTGACATTGTGCTTGTCATGCTCATCCTCCTTACTATTGTATGGTGGAGAACAGATCAACTGGATGTTTCCATTCCGGAGGAGTATAAAAAAATAAATTGGGATATTGAAGGTTCATCTTATTCGGATTTGAAACTGATTACTACAGTTGATGAAGGGCGCATGGAACAGAGAGATGCGTTTGTGTTGCATGAAGTGTTTGATTACCTGTTGTTTCCGCTTTGCATTCTGCTTGCCTTTCAACTTATACAGCTGGTGTCGGCATTATTTCATACAGATGATATAAGGCGTAAGCTGCGCCCGCTGAATGATCTGGCTGTTCGTGCTGAGGAGATAAGTACTATGGCTATGGAATACGCAGGGCAGGGGGATGGCGTGCAGATGAGAAGAAATGAGCATGCACATGATGCTTCTGCGGGTAATTTGGAACATTTGGAACATGCCATATCAAGTCTGTCACCGGATGCGTCGGATATCAGAATATCGACAGGGGATAAGGACTTGCAGAGCATAGAGGTTGCACTCAACAATCTGCTTGCACGGATGCAGGAAAGTAAACGTCAGCAGACCAGATTCGTTTCGGATGCATCCCATGAGCTTCGGACACCAATCTCGGTTATTCAGGGTTATGTGAATATGCTGGATCGTTGGGGAAAGGAAGATGAGAGTGTTCTGGAGGAGTCCATAGAGGCTCTTAAAAACGAGTCGGAGCATATGAAAGAATTGGTAGAACAGTTGCTTTTCCTTGCCCGGGGTGACAGTGGAAGAAATACATTAAAATGTACACAGTTTGATATGGCTGAGGTCATGAAAGAGGTCTGGGAGGAATCCATGATGATAGATGAGCAACACCGCTATGTGTATGATATGCCGTCGGATGGAGTTTGTCCTGTTATGTTGTACGGAGATCAGGCTATGATAAAACAGTCTATTCGGATTTTTGTCCAGAATGCCGCGAAATACTCCTCACAAGGGGATACTATCAAACTTGCTGTGAGGCAGGTGAATGAGTCAATACAGTATATGGTTCAGGATGAGGGAATCGGTATGCAGTCTTCGGATGTTGTGCATATATTTGAACGATTTTACCGCTCTGATGAGGCGAGAAATGAGAATACCGGAGGCTCCGGACTTGGGCTCTCCATCGCAAAATGGATTGTGGATGCACATGACGGAACGATAGATGTATTATCCCGTCCGGATTTCGGAACCCGATTCACTGTAACGTTTCCAAATCAAAAATCTGCAGAACGTATAGATGATACCTAGATAGCCACAAAGGCGAACTGCCACACCAAGGTAATATGGCATGAGATATATGTATAATGGCGGAAAAT
>CAMAMD010000070.1 GCA_945836785.1 uncultured Clostridium sp. | reverse complement strand
GAGGAGCTTCAAAATGCTTTACAAGTTCCGGTGATTATTGTACAATCAAGCGGTATGGATTTATTTAAGAGCATTATCGAAATGGAGAGTAAAGATGAGTAGACCAGTTGTAGCGATTGTCGGAAGGCCGAATGTGGGAAAATCTACTCTGTTCAATGCACTGGCAGGAGACAAGATTTCTATTGTACAGGATACGCCGGGTGTTACGAGAGACAGAATATATGCGGATGTGACATGGCTGAATTATAATTTTACAATTGTGGATACCGGCGGTATTGAACCGGAATCCAATGATGTTATATTAAGACAGATGCGGGAGCAGGCTGAGATTGCCATAGCCACTGCTGATGTGATCATGTTCATAACAGATGTGAGACAAGGATTGGTGGATGCGGACAGTAAGGTGGCGGATATGCTGCGCCGGTCCGGGAAGCCAATTGTGCTTGTGGTAAATAAAGTTGACAGTTTTGAAAAATTTATGCCGGATGTATACGAGTTTTATAATTTGGGACTGGGTGATCCTATGCCGGTATCTGCCGCATCACAGCTTGGAATCGGAGATATGCTGGATGAGGTGGCAAAACATTTTAATGAAAATGCAATGGATGAGACTGAGGATGAGAGACCGCGTATTGCTATCATAGGTAAACCGAATGTGGGAAAGTCCTCTATCATAAATAAACTGCTGGGAGAGGAACGCGTGATTGTGTCGGATATCGCCGGAACAACCCGGGATGCCATTGACACGACGATTAAGCGAAACGGTACAGAGTATGTATTTATCGATACAGCAGGACTAAGAAGAAAAAATAAGATAAAGGAAGAGATTGAACGATACAGTATCATACGGACTGTGTCTGCGGTGGAGCGATGTAATGTTGCAGTTCTTGTGATTGATGCCACGGAGGGTATCACGGATCAGGATACAAAGATAGCAGGAATTGCCCATGAGCGGGGCAAAGGTATGATTATTGTTGTAAATAAATGGGATGCCATCGAGAAGGATGACAAGACCATGAATAAATTCACGCAGGATATTCGTCAGAAACTGTCCTATATGCCTTATGCTGAGCTTTTGTTCGTGTCGGCGGAAACCGGTCAGCGACTTCCGAAGCTGTTTGAAACCATAGATGCAGTAATCGAAAATCATTCACTGCGCATCGCAACAGGTGTATTAAATGAGATTATGGCGGAGGCCGTAGCCTTGAATCAGCCGCCATCCGATAAAGGAAAGCGTCTCAGACTATATTACATCACGCAGGTGTCTGTAAAGCCGCCAACATTTGTAATATTTGTAAATGACAAGGAACTGATGCATTTTTCCTATACAAGATACATTGAAAATAAAATCAGGGAAGCATTTGGTTTCAGGGGAACACCACTCAAATTTATCATACGGGAGAGGAAAGAAAAGTGATTATAGCAAGAATATTGTGTCTGCTCGGAGGCTATGTGTGCGGTCTATTGCAGACCTCATATATATACGGAAGAATGAACGGAATTGATATCAGGGAATATGGAAGCGGTAATGCCGGAACCACAAATGCGTTGCGTGTGTTGGGAAAGAAAGCCGGATTGGTTGTATTTATCGGTGATTTATGCAAGGCGATTATAGCGACTGTGCTTGCCAGATTGATTATAGAGCACTTTTACCCTGATGAAGTATATCTTTATATTGCATATGCGGGATTTGGAACGGTTCTTGGACATAATTTCCCTTGTTATCTGCATTTCAGGGGAGGAAAAGGTATTGCGGCAACTGCAGGTGTCATCATTGGATTTCTTGATCCTGTCATTATTATATCTTGTTTGATTGCTTTTATAGCGGTTGTTGCTGTTACAAGATATGTATCAGTCGGTTCTATTTTGATTGTCACCATCTTCGCTGTGGAATATGGGATTTTTGCATTTCATGGAAAATATGCATTTAACATGGATGATACAACTTCGCGGTATGCTATGGTTGAGAGTGTAATTATTGTTATAATTATGGCAGTGATGGCAATCTACCGGCATCGTGCAAATATCAATCGTTTAATTCACCATGAAGAGAATAAACTGGGAGCAAAGAAACAGACTGAAACTACATAATGGATTCAAGTGTTTTTTCAAACTTACAAAATATATTATATGGGGGTTAATATGAAAATAGGTATATTAGGCGCCGGAAGCTGGGGAATTGCCCTGACTGCGCTTTTATCAGGTAATGGACATGATGTTACTGTCTGGTCGATTGACAAAGAAGAAATAGAAATGCTTAACGCATACAGGGAGCATAAGACGAAACTTCCGGGGGTTATGATTGATGACAGTGTTGTTTTTACGACAGATGTAGAGTTGGCAGTAAAAAATGCCGGTATGTTGGTCATGGTAGTTCCGTCCCCATTTATCAGAAGCACGGCCAAAACCATTGCACCGTATGTAACCCAGGAACAGATTGTTGTAAATGTATCAAAGGGAATTGAAGAGAGTACGCTGATGACACTGACGGCGGTAATTTCTGAGGAAATTCCAGATGTGAAGGTTGGCGTATTGTCCGGTCCGAGTCACGCTGAGGAAGTTGGTAAAAAAATGCCGACTACGGTTGTAGCGGGAGCAAAGGAGAAGGAGGTTGCTCTTTTGATTCAGGATACATTTATGTCTGATTTCTTCCGTGTATATACGAGTCCCGACGTGCTTGGTATTGAGCTTGGAGGTGCTTTGAAAAATGTCATAGCGCTGGCTGCCGGTATGGCGGATGGACTCGGCTGCGGAGATAATACAAAAGCAGCACTTATCACAAGAGGAATTGCTGAGATAACCCGGCTTGGTGTGGCAATGGGTGGCAGTGTAGAGACATTCGGTGGATTGTCGGGAATTGGAGATCTTATCGTTACCTGTGCATCTAAGCACAGTCGAAACCGCAAGGCAGGCTTTTTGATGGGACAGGGAAAATCTTATCAGGAAGCTATGGATGAGGTCAAGATGGTAGTGGAGGGCGTCTATTCGGCAAAAGCAGCCTTGATGCTGGCAAAAAATTACCATGTTGAGATGCCAATTGTTGAAATTATTAATAAAGTTTTATTTGAGAATTATAATACAACGGATGCAATGCGTGATCTGCTTACAAGAAACAGAACGTCTGAGTCCAAAACTCTATCCTGGAAATAAGTGAAAGAGGTGACATAGGGTGCACATTAGACGGATAACCAGGGAAGAAGTGCATAATTTGAAACGCCGCAAGCGCATATATCAATGTGTTACAATGGGTGTTACGTTGATGGTATGTGCTTTGCTTATCATGATAATTGTATGGTATAGAAATACAAGTGACAAAGTGTCGGTCATGCAGGGAAAAGAAATTACTGTAGGAACTGCGGCGGAATTAGGAAATTCCGCATATTATGTAGAAAGCTATGATACAATTGCACAGAACGCAGAGAATGCCGCAGTTGATGAAATGGAGTTTATTGTGCCTGAAACAGGTCTTAAGGCAGTGGAGGACATTCAGGGGGATAATTGGGCAGATGAATCCAGCTATACAAAATCACAGGAGGAAGCTGTTCCGCTCTCATATTTCAGCAGGTCGGTTTTTATCGGAGATTCCAGGACAGAAGCATTGCTGTTGTATTCTGGTTTACCAAATATCAGTGGATTTTGTTATAAAGGTTTAAGCGTGGATAAGCTGGAAACAGATCAGGTTATTACAGTACCCGGTGAGGAAGGCGAGTACACGTGTTATGAAGCAATTGATATGACGAATTATGACAATTATTATCTGATGTTTGGTATGAATGAGCTTGGATGGATTTATATTGAGCCTTTTATTGATAATTTTGACAAACTCATCGATTATATTAAGCAGCATAATCCTGAAGCAACTATTTATGTTGAAAGTATTTTGCCTGTATCAGAGGAGGAATCAGGAACCAGCGATATATATACGCAGGGCAGAATTGATGAATTTAATCAGGCATTAAAAGAAATGTGTATGGAGCGTGGGGATGTAATATTCTTAGATTTGGCTGCCGCTGTTTCTGGTGAAGACGGATATCTCCCTGCTGATGCAAGTGTGGACGGAATTCATTGCAATGCAGATTACTGTAAACGTTTAATTCAATATATTCGGTGTAATACATACACAAAAACTAAATAAAATTGGTTATACCCCCATCTTTTATAACATATATATGTAGTGAGGCAATTCCATAATAAATGAAAATAATGTGGAATTATATGTAATAGAAGAACAGGGGGTATTTTTTTGTATGGATATCTATAAGGATATAGAGATGAGAACCAACGGAGAAATCTACATGGGCGTAGTGGGTCCCGTGCGGACAGGTAAATCGACTTTCATCAAAAGATTTATGGATTTGCTGGTTATTCCATCCATACAGGATGAGGCAAGCAGAGTTCGGGCAAAGGATGAACTGCCACAGTCGGCTGCAGGAAAAACTGTAATGACAACAGAACCGAAATTTATTCCGCAGGAGGCTGCACATATAGTAGTCGGGGATGGTGTAGAACTGAAGTGTCGTATGATTGACTGTGTAGGGTACATGGTGAATGGAGCGGAGGGACACGAGGAGGATGGGAAGGAGCGTCTGGTTAAAACACCATGGTACGACTATGAAATACCATTTACCAAGGCGGCTGAGATTGGAACCAGAAAGGTAATATATGATCATTCGACGGTAGGTATTGTTGTGACCTGCGATGGAAGTATTACCGATATAAGCAGAGATGCGTACATAGAACCGGAAGCAAGAACAGTGGAGGAGTTAAAAAGTATTGGAAAACCTTTTATCATGTTATTGAATTCGCGGAAACCTGCTTCACCGGAAACAGTGGCATTGGCTGAGGAGCTGGCTGCCACGTACGGGGTGTCTGTGTTGCCTGTGAATTGCGACCAGCTTAAGAAAACAGACGTCAATCATATTTTCCAGCAGCTTTTACTTGATTTTCCGGTGACGGCTGTGAACTTTAATATACCAAAATGGGTTGAAGCTATGGATAGCGACAATAAATTGAAAAGTTATCTGATTCAGGTTGCAAAGGACACATTTGATAAAATTAATCAGATGAAAGATATACAGCAGCTTGTCTATGATGCGGACGATTACATAGAAAAGGTAGATATGTCGGGCGTTAATCTGGCGGATGGAACAGTCAGTATCGGTATAAAGCTTTTTGACAAATATTATTATGAAATGCTTTCTGATATGTTGGGAAGTACCATTCATAATGAGTACGATTTTATGAAAGAAATCCGCGAGATGTCGGAGACAAAAAAACAATGTGAGAAAGTGAGTGCTGCCCTGATGCAGTCGTTCAAGACCGGATATGGCTCCGTGACACCTGAGGAGACAGAGATTAAGCTGGATGCACCGGAGTTGATTCGTTCCGGGAATAAATATGGTGTTAAAATTAAGGCACAGGCACCGTCCATCCATCTGATTAAGGCAAATGTTACCACGGAAATAGCACCGATTGTCGGTTCTGAAGACCAGGCAAAGGATTTGATTAAATATATCAATAGCGACGGAAAATCCGAGGACAGCATATGGAGCGTCAATATTTTTGGTAAAACCATTCGACAGTTGGTGGAGGACGGATTAAAGAGCAAGATTAACAAAATCAATCAGGAAAGCCAGCAAAAATTACAGGATACGATGGAGAAAATTGTGAATGATTCCAACGGCGGAATGGTTTGCATCATCATATAGTTTTGAGCAGAAGAGATTAAGAATCAAACACCTTACATGTTGTATATATTTTGACATAAAACGCACCCGTTTCTGTAAGTTACGATTGACGTATTACAGAGACGGGTGGTTTTTTCTTTTTTGTTGACATTCCCTGTCAAAAATGAAATAATAAGAAAGCACATAATCAGACAGATATTCAGTTTGTCTTATCCAAGGATAGAAAGGGTTCTGCATATCGCAGATTAAATTATGAATACATATATAAAACCGGAATTTAAGATTAATCAGTTTGAGGGGCCTCTGGATTTGTTGCTCCATTTAATTGAGAAAAATAAATTTAATATCTTTGATATTCCTATCGTGGAAATTACAGAACAATATCTGGATTATTTGAACCGCATGCAGGAAGAAAATTTGGATGTGATGAGTGAGTTCCTTGTTATGGCTGCCACTTTAATCCGCATTAAGGCAAAAATGCTGTTGCCGAAAGAGGAAGAAGAGGAGGAAGAGGAAGAGGATCCGAGAGCGGAGCTTGTCAGACGCCTGCTTGAGTATAAAATGTACAAGTACGCTTCCAATGAATTAAAGGATATGGAGCTTGATGCCGGAAAAGCATATTACAAAGGTGCAACTATCCCGAAAGAGGTATTGGAATATAAAGAAGAAGTTGATCCTGCAGAGGTAGTCGGAGATGTTACGCTGGCTAAATTAAATGAGATATTTAATCAGGTTATGAAACGTACTGTGGACAGAGTGGATCCGATTCGTAGTAAGTTTGGGACGATTGAAAAGGAAGAAGTACGCATTGAGGATAAAATGGATGAAATTCGAGATCATATCAGAGGATTAAAAGGGATTAATTTCAGAACCCTGCTTGAAATTCAGGCATCCAAAATCAATGTGATTGTGACTTTTCTGGCGATTCTGGAGCTGATGAAAGTTGGCGATATCACAATCAGACAGGAAACGCTGTTCGGGGATATCATTATTGATTCCCTGGAGTTATAGGAGGATAAGATGGAAGATAGTGTAATAAAGACAGAAGCTGCCATTGAGGCAGTCCTTTTCTCTGTTGGGGATGCTGTTGAGATAAAAGAGCTTGCGAAGGTATTGGAGCTTGATGAGGAAACAGTCGAAAAAATTATAAGAGACATGGCAGACAGATATGAGGCAGAGGATAGAGGAATTCATATTGTGAAACTTGAACAATCGGTTCAGTTATGCACAAAGAATGAATACTATGACGTATTGACCAAGGTGGTTAATATGCCAAAAAAACACAGCCTCACAGATTCACTTATGGAAACGCTTTCGATTGTTGCATACAAGCAGCCTGTTACCAGACAGGAAATTGAGGCCATACGAGGGGTATCCTGTGTTCATGCAATCAACAAATTAGTGGAATATAATCTGATTACAGAGGTTGGAAGACTGGATGCGGTTGGAAGACCGATTTTATTTGGGACTACAGAGGATTTTCTGCGTTGCTTTGGCGTTACGTCTATGGATGACTTACCTATCATTACACCGGACAAAATAGAAGATTTTCGCCAGGAAGCTATGGAAGAGGTAAATATAAAGGTGGATGTATAATTACATCCACCTTTATATTATAATATACTCTCAATATTGACATTTGTATTTTTAGAAAGATCGAT
>CAMAMD010000069.1 GCA_945836785.1 uncultured Clostridium sp. | reverse complement strand
CTGCCAAGTATATCTAACATTCGGTTCTCACAATCTATTATTGTGTGCCGCTCCCCAAAACTTGCTTCGCTTCGAACATTGGTCCGCGGCACACCTGATTGTTCGAAACCGAATGTTGATATACGTAGGCAGTCTGGTTGTCTTCGCACCCCCCTCTATACAAGTACGCTGCTCTGTAACGTATTATGAGTTTCTGGGAGCACCCCGCAGTTTTTTGTCGAAAAAACAAAATATTAGATATTCCCGGATGTCGTAGAGTTGCAAGAAAAATAGCAGAAACAAAATGGCAAGTTATGGAAGATATAACAAAACGCGGATAAGAAATACTTACCCGCCTTATTCTGGATAGTGCATTGCTCCTGACATCATGCAACCGCCGACTGCTCCGTATTGCATGACGGAGGAGAGATTATCCTCGGTGATGCCTCCGATTGCATAGACGGGAATGGAAACGCTTGCCGTGATGTCCTTGAGCCAGTCCAGTCCGCGCGGTGGCAGACCTTTTTTGCAGTCTGTCGCAAAGATGTGGCCGGCGGTCAGGTAAGTGGCACCAAGCTGTTCGGCTTGTATCGCTTCCTCTTGGCTGTGGATGGAGACGCCGAGTGTGAGCAGCTCAAATGATAAGCCTGTGTGCTGTTCGATATCGGTGGATTGTGGATGCTTAACCACAGTATGAGAAGCAGTGTGCACACATCCGTTTTGGGCACTGACGTAGTTTAATAAAGCGGAATAAGACAGATGGATGTGTGGATGTCCCAATTTTATTGCTGTATTCATATAAGTATGAAGCACAAGCTTTTTGTGCCTATTATTACAGATTTCAATGGCGGCCTGGGATAGTGCCAGGTAATCTGCTTTATTCATATCCTTTTCCCGGAGGATGATAAATTCTGTATCCGTCTCCGCCAGAAGATTTATCTGAGCAAGAAGCGGGATGTGAGCGTTGACCGGAGGATATGACAGCTCTGTAGTTAATGCCTGTATTTGTGTAGCTGTTGCCACCGGGACAAGATGCCGGTTGGTAACAGCTACAATATGTGAGAGGTTCATGTTGCGTGACGCTCCTTTTGTTTCGTGATTTCCTGATTAGCTTGTGTATAGGTAGTCATTTAATACCGGCTGCAGACCCTGGGCTTTGATGGCATCATAGATTTCTTCAAAGCTTCGGTCGTCGGATATCTCGAACTGCTCGTCGCCGGAATCTGCAGTTCTGTCCTGTTTTTCGCCTGTGGCTTTTGTGGCACTATGCTGTTCGTATTTTTCTGCATGGTCGCCGATACCGGTGCTTACGCCTGCGGATATTTTTGTTGCGGCGATGCGTATGATACCGTCCCGGAAATGTGCCTGCTCTCGGGAGGACACGGTGATACCTGCAAATGGCAGGAACAGACGGTAGGCACACAGTATCTGGCACAGTTCGGTTTCGTGGACGTCATGCGGGTTGATTTTATCGTTGTTTATGATAGGACGCAGTCTTGGACAGGACAGTGACATTTCAGCATGTGGATATTTTCTTTGCAGATAATATACATGCAGGGCTGTTGCAAGTGCGTCTTTTCTGAAATCCGAAAGACCGAGCAGAGCGGAGAAACCGACACCCCGCATACCGCCCATGAGGGCACGCTCCTGTGCCTCAAACCGATATGGCCATACCCGTTTATGTCCCATCAGATGCAGTTTTTCGTAAGCATCTGAATCGTAGGTCTCCTGAAAGACTGTGATATAGTCGGCACCGCAATCATGTAAATAGCGATATTCATCTGTGTTGACCGGATATATTTCCAGCCCGACATTGCGGAAATACTTTGATGCCAGCTTGCAGGCGTCCCCGATATAATGAATATCGCTCATACTTCTGCTTTCGCCGGTTAACATCAGGATTTCTTCAATGCCGGATTCGGAAATAACCTGCATTTCATGTTCAATTTCTTCCATAGATAATTTTTTGCGGTGAATGTGATTGTAACAGTTAAAGCCGCAGTATACGCAATAGTTTTCACAGTAATTGGCGATATAGAGCGGGGTAAACATGTAGATGCTGTTTCCAAAATGCGACCGTGTAACGCGGCTTGCAAGTGCAGCAAGCTCTTCGATGTGATTTTTTGCTACAGGGGATAGCAGTATTTTAAAATCCTCGATGGAACAGCCGCTTACATCCGTGTGGCTGCCTGTGTCCCGAAGGTGTGAGAGAACCCGCGTCACATCGGCATCGGTATAATGGTCGTAATTATATGTGTGAACATGGGACATAACCTTTTCTCTGATGTCAGATGAAATCTGCTCCATGCCCTCCATATATTCCATGTGATTGGTTCTTGATGCGGGATCCTGTTCAAGTCTTTCTTTTTTTTCCCGGGCAGCGGAGCCGAGATGGTCTTGCGAGATAATATATTCAGTCGTTTCCATAATAAACCTCATTTCAAATAAAATAAGTCCTTGCATAAATGATTGGCAGCACATCAATATACAACCATCAGTTGCGTAAAAATCCTGTGAGCGGATCTGAGGCGGCTGCCCCGTGGTCTATTACGCGGCCGAGCCCTGCCAGATAAGCCTTACGTCCTGCTTCGATTGCCAGCTTAAATGCGTATGCCATTGCCGGAATCTCTCCGGCAGTTGCGATGGCGGTATTTGCCATGACGGCTGCCGCTCCCATCTCCATGGCTTCGCATGCCTGGGATGGGCGACCGATACCTGCATCCACAATGATAGGTAACTCTATTTCGTCGATTAATATTTGAATAAATTCTTTTGTGGCAAGCCCTTTGTTGGAGCCGATTGGCGAGGCAAGCGGCATGACGCAGGCAGCTCCGGCATTGACCAGATCTCTGGCAACATTCAAATCCGGATACATATAAGGCATGACAATGAAGCCTTCCTTTGCAAGGATTTCGGTTGCGCGGATGGTTTCTTGATTGTCCGGGAGCAGATATTTGGAATCCCGCATGATTTCTATTTTTACAAAATCACCGCATCCCATCTCACGGGCAAGTCTTGCGATACGCACGGCTTCCTCGGCTGTCCGTGCACCGGAGGTATTTGGAAGCAATGTAACATGTTCCGGAATATAATCCAGAATATTTTCTTCTTTTTTCGTGTTAGCGCGGCGGAGAGCCAATGTAATAATCTCTGCACCGGCATCCTCAACGGCGGATTTAATCAGATTCAGGTTATATTTTCCCGAACCCAGAATAAAGCGGGAGTTAAATTCGTGGCCTCCCAATACAAGTTTATCATTCTCAATCATAATATTTTCGCCTTTCTGTTTGTGCTTTTTGAAAATGGGTTGCAGGAATTTCAGCCTCCGCCGACAAAACGAACAACCTCAACGACGTCACCATCTGAAAAGCGGTGATTCGCATAATCGCTTTTCGGGATAATGTTGCCGTTGCATTCCACGGCGACGGATTTGCTCGGATAGCCTTCCTGTTCAAGCAGTTCCGTCACGTTCAGGCCTGCAGCCTGTGGGCAGTCTGTGCCATTTACGATTATCATATTTTTTTCTCCTTTGTATCATAAAAAAAGCCGCACAAAAGACTACACCCAAGGTGGTGTACCCCTTCGTGCGACCAAGTCATCACTCTGGTTCTTATTATAAGAGAAAATGCCTGAATGTCAAGGTATAAATCAGGGATATTTCGTATAATATTTTATTAGGGAGAACTGCAAGGGGGATAAGCATGGGTGAAAAGGTTATGATATGGCTTGCATGTGTGGCAACTATCATTATATTTCCATATATGCTTACAACAATGATGAACGGCAGGTATGGTGTGACGGAATCCAAAGTGTCGGCTTTGTCGACAGGCAAAGATGTGCTGATGCAGATAGATGGCGCGAATATGCTGATGGATGTTGAGCAGTATATTGCCGGTGTTTTGCCCGGCTTGGTTTCGCCTGACAGTGAAGAGAGCATCATAGAGGCGCAGGCGGTTGCTGTGCGTACAAAAATATATTTTGAAATGGGAGATAATACGGTGATTCAGGCAACAGATTTGGAGTTTACATATTTTACAAAGCAGGACTACATTGATAAATGGGGAGAGGCAAAATATAAACGTGTAAAAGAAATATATGACACGGCTGTTTTAAACACAACCGGGAAAATTATTGAATAAAAGCTTAGATATATGTCCATACTATTTTCATATTAAAAGGAAATAAGCAGGAGGCATATATTTTATGAAACGATTTACCGACTTTTTAAAGTCAAAGGGGTTTTATATCGCGCTTGGTGTAGGTGTGCTTGCGTTTGCGGGTTTACTTGCCGTGTATAATTATGACAGTACAAAGAAAGAAATGCTGGAGGAGCCGGCAATAGATCTGAATCAACCGGCTCAGCTTGATGATGTGCCGGACGCGGTTACACCGGAATTAAATGATGATAATACAGATGCGGGACAAACTGCGGAGACAGCCCAGAATCAGGATGCGACAACACCGGTTGATTCGGATGGGGCAATCGCAGAATCAGATACAGCAGGAGATACAGATGCAAAAGAGGAGGAAACCACAACAGAGGAGCAGCAGGTGGAAGTAATCAGCGATGCAGCCCAGCCGGATAACGGACCTACGATTGAGGCTGGTCTTGAGTATGACGGAGAGCAGACATTGACATGGCCGTTGGTGGGAAATGTGATTTTGCCGTACAGTATGGACACAACGGTATATTATGCGACATTAAAGTCCTATAAGTGTAACCCGGGTATGTTGATAGCAGGGGATGAAGGAGCAGATGTGTTCGCAGCATATGAAGGAGTTGTTACATCCATAGAAGATACAAAAGAATACGGAACAGTGGTAACCGTCAATATGGGAAATGGATATGAGGCAATATACGGTCAGCTGGAAAACGTATGTGTCAGGGAAGGCGATACAGTATCAAAGGCAGAGGTAATTGCAGAAGTTGGACCTGTATCATCATATTATACCGAAGAGGGAAATCATTTGTATTTTGAAATTATGAAAGATGGAGAGCCGGTAAATCCGCTGACGCTCATACAGTAAAATATATTGTGCATACAGGGCAGGTAGGGAATCCTTATCTGTCCTGTTACATTTTTTCGGTTTCACAGGTTGCGCAGATGCCGTAAAATAAAACGGAGGCGGTTTCGATACAGTCATCTGATAAAGCAGACGCAGTTTGAATCAGGGTATCAGTCGGGTTAAACGGAATATCCTTCACTGCACCACAAATTCTGCACATGAGATGACAATGCGGATGGGTAAATGCATCAAAATGGTCTGTTTTGCCGTCACAAGGCAGACGAAGAATAATACCTGAATCTGCAAGCTGATTCAGATTTCGATAGACGGTTCCTAAGCTGATGCTGGGAATAGATTGTTTGATATTGTGATACACCATATCAGCGGTTGGGTGATCGGTTCTTGTTTTCAGAAATTGCAGGATAGCTTCCCGCTGATGGCTATATTTGATAGGTTGGCTCAATCGTACATCTCCTAAAATAGTAATCATTCCTAATTGTAAGTATATCTGAAAAATATTAGAGTGTCAACTGCTTATCTTTCGCAAGATTTCTCATAAAAAAGCTTTTATTCAATTGACATAATTATCCAGTATTGGTATTATTTAGATAGTGTGCATATTTGTGTTTTATTATTAGAGGCGGAAGTGTAAGAGAGTGGGATTTGGACTTATTGCAAGTAATGAAATGAATATTGATAATGCCAAACGTATGATAGATTCTATTTTAAATGTTGGCGGGTGTGCCTCTTTGGTTGTGGATCGGACATCTTTTGAGATAATTTACGAGAATGAACGTGCAGGTGAGATTTTCGGTGATAAAGTGGGTTCCCTGTGCTATGAGATGTTTTGCACCAGAGAGATGCCATGTATAGATTGCCCTGCTATGATGTTGACAGGGGAACCGATTATTGTAGATCGTTATAGTGAATTGTTTGAATCCACTGTGAAATGGCAGCTTACC
Source organism: uncultured Clostridium sp. (assembly GCA_945836785.1). Next base: position 1,454 of record CAMAMD010000069.1, on the reverse strand, counting down.
ACCATGAAATGGTTTGATGACAAGGATGCCGTTTTGATGACACTTTTGGATATGGGACAAGACGGACATGATTATTCCAAGAGCTATGCTCACAAGATGGAGCAGGGGCTGGAGGAGGAGAAACGTCACACCGACAGTCTGACACATATACCGAACTACTCGAAATTCTATGCCAGTGCAGAAAATGCTTTTAAGTATAATCCGGATAAAAATTATGCGATTGTAGTTTTTGATATAGACAGATTTAAGAGTATCAATGATTTATATGGTATGCAGCAGGGAGATAATGCCCTCAAACTGATTGCGAATGCGATGAGGGAGCTTTTTGCATTGAAAGAAAATTATGCAAGGTTGCATTCTGATGTATTTGCATTTTACTATGCTTATGAAAAGAAAGGCGATATCATCAAGGTGATAGAAAAGCTCAGAAAGCTTATCGCCGGCAATGACTTTGAATTTGATATAAATACAAGTTTTGGTGTATATCTGGTTGAGGACAGAAATGTTCCTGTCAATCTGATGTGCGACAGGGCACGTATGGCAGGTAAGACGATTAAAGATAATATTCTGAAGTTTTGTGCATTTTATGATGAGCAGTACCGTGCAGAGATGCTGCGTACGAATGAAATTGAGCGGGAAATGAACAAGGCGCTTGCAGAAGAACAGTTTAAAATGTACTTACAGCCAAAGTACAGGTTAGATGATGGCGTGTTATGTGGTGCTGAGGTGTTATGCAGGTGGCTTCATCCGGAAAAGGGCTTGATTCCACCAAATGATTTTATTCCTTTGTTTGAAAAGAATGGCTTTATCCTGAAATTGGATGAATATATGTGGGAACAGGCTTGTAAGACATTGCGGGTATGGCTGGATGCGGGGCGAAATCCAATGCCACTTTCGGTGAATATCTCCAGATACCATATTCAGCATAATGATCTGGAAGCGGTATTTACCAAATTATTAAATAAATATAAGCTTACCAGTGATTTGCTGACTTTGGAAATTACGGAATCTCTGTTTTTGGACAAGCCGGAACAGTTAAATGAGGTTCTTGAGCGTTTGCAGGCTATGGGATTCAAGTTGGAAGTAGATGACTTTGGTTCAGGATTTTCATCATTAAATTTGATTCGTAATATTACAGTTGATACGATAAAGATTGATAAGGATTTCCTGGACAACGAGATTGCCTCGGATAAAGGAAAGATAGTTGTGAATCATACAATCAGTATGGCAAAGGATTTGCATCTGCAGGTTATTGCAGAGGGTGTGGAGACAAAGGAACATGTGGATTTCCTGAAAAATTCCCGTTGCGATATTGCACAGGGATTCTATTTTGCAAAGCCTATGCCGCTGGAGCAGTTCAATCAATTAAGTTTTTAAAAAAATATACAGCAATTCTTGACATGCCTATGTGTCTGTTGTATATTGAACAATAAGAAGAATTAAAAAGTATACAA
>CAMAMD010000068.1 GCA_945836785.1 uncultured Clostridium sp. | reverse complement strand
ATCCGTGGCAATGCGAAACCTGAATAATTACATATTATTATGATGTCATTACTTTCACAGTAAAAGTAATAACTATATAAATATTTTTTTAATATCTAAGGAGGAAATTAAAATGTCAGCAAAGATTTTTTATCAGGAAGATTGCAACTTATCTCTTTTAGATGGAAAGACAATCGCAATCATTGGTTATGGAAGTCAGGGACATGCACATGCTCTTAATTTAAAGGATTCAGGCTGTAATGTTATAATTGGTCTGTATGAGGGAAGTAAGTCATGGGCTAAGGCAGAGGCACAGGGCTTCAAGGTATATACAGCAGCAGAAGCTGCTAAGTTAGCAGATATTATTATGATTCTGATTAACGATGAACTTCAGGCAGCTATGTATAAGAATGATATTGAGCCAAACCTTGAGGCAGGTAATATGCTCATGTTTGCTCATGGATTCAATATCCATTTCAACCAGATTATCCCACCTAAGGATGTTGATGTTACAATGATCGCACCTAAGGGACCTGGACATACAGTACGTAGCGAGTATCAGGCAGGCAAGGGTGTTCCATGTCTTATCGCTGTACATCAGGATGCAACAGGCAAGGCACAGGATTTAGCACTTGCATATGCACTTGGTATCGGTGGTGCAAGAGCCGGTGTTCTTGAGACAACTTTCAGAACTGAGACAGAGACAGACCTCTTTGGTGAGCAGGCTGTACTTTGTGGTGGTGTTTGTGCACTGATGCAGGCTGGTTTCGAGACTCTTTGCGAGGCTGGATACGATCCTAGAAATGCATACTTTGAGTGTATTCATGAGATGAAACTTATTGTTGATTTGATTTACCAGTCAGGCTTTGCAGGTATGAGATATTCAATCTCCAATACAGCAGAGTACGGTGATTACATAACAGGACCAAAGCTTATTACTGAGGAGACAAAGAAGACTATGAAGAAGATCCTGAAGGATATTCAGGATGGTACATTTGCCAAGGACTTCCTGCTTGATATGTCATCAGCAGGTGGACAGGCTCACTTCAAGGCTCTTAGAAAGCTTGCTTCTGAGCATCCTTCAGAGAAGGTTGGCGAGGAGATCCGTAAGTTGTATAGCTGGAATGGTGAAGGAAAGCTCATCGATAACTAAGATTTATATTTTCAGGGAACCTGGAACGATGTGGTCCGGGTTCCCTTTTTTAAGATAGGAGGCAAAATCGGCATGACATGTCTGGAAGCACAATCGAATATTATGGCGTTCATTGACAAGAAACTGCCAGAAGACAAAGTGACTGATTTTGTTCGCCATATGCAGTATTGTAAGAACTGTGCCGAGGAATTGGAGATTTATTATACACTGATTATCGGTATCAGGCAGGTAGATAACAATGAAGAATTGTCACAAAATTTTAAACAGGAGCTGGATGATGAATTAAGCCGTCTTGAACACAAGGTGAAAAAGGCAAAAAGGTTTAAGATTTCAACTTTTGGTGTGGTGTTTATTGCTGCAGTGGTTTTAATGTTCCTGTGCTATGGTCGGATTTTGAATAAAGTGTATAATATTGAGCAGGTGATGATCAAGCAGGAACAGGGAGAACATTATTTTTATGATCATTTTGGAAATGATATCGAACTTTGCGATGAAGATCTTATTGTTGAATTCAGACAGAATAATAAACCGAAAGAATTGACATTTTATGAGCAAATCAGGTTGTATAACGATTTGCATCAAAATGATGATTTGGAAAACGATACGGATGAGAATACGGATAACGCATTATAGACAGGGACAGAATAGAATTATACGAATTTAATATCCTGAAAATAGGGAGAAATATAATATATGAACAAAATACTTTTAATAGACGGAAACAGTATCTTGAACAGAGCATTTTATGGTGTGCCGGATCTGACAACCGCGGATGGCAGACATACCAATGCTGTGCTTGGATTTTTAAATATTTTTCTGAAGGTAATAGATGAGGAACAGGCAACACATGTCTGCGTGGCATTTGATATGAAACATCCAACTTTCAGACACGAAATGTATGCTGAATATAAGGGAACCAGAAAAGGTATGCCGGATGAACTGCGTGAACAGCTGCCTCTTATGAAGGATGTTCTTGCCAGTATGAACATTCATATGATTGAAAAACAGGGATATGAGGCGGATGATATACTTGGTACATTATCCAGAATAGCGGACAGTGCAGGATATTCGGTTACAGTACTGTCGGGAGACCGGGATTTACTTCAGCTTGCAACCGATAAGATTCTTATTAAGCTTCCAAAAACGAAAGCCGGAAAGACAACAACAGAGCATTATTATGCACAGGATGTTTTCAATGCATATGGAGTTGATCCTGTTACTTTTATTGATATGAAAGGCCTGATGGGAGATGCTTCTGATAATATACCGGGAGTTCCGGGAATCGGAGAAAAAACAGCACAAAAGCTGCTTGCTGATTATGGCTCACTGGACGGGGTTTATGCTGCCATAGATTCGATGAAACAGAGTAAAATGAGGGATAATCTGGTTACCTATAAGGACCAGGCTTATATGTCAAAGAAACTGGCAACCATTAAGCTTGACTGCGAGATTGATGATAGTCTGGATTCTATGATATATGATAATCCATTTAATAAAAATTCTTACCAGATGTTTTCGTCTTTGGAATTCAAAAGCCTAATGAACCGATTCTCTGATGATGAGAAACAGGAAAAATTTGAGATACAACGGCAGATTGTAGATGATATGGATACGTGGCAAGAGATAATTGTGCAGGCGAAAAAAAGCGATATGCTTGGATTCCATTGTATCGCACCGATGAAAAAAATGCTGGGGATTGCATTGTGTTTCAATCGGGACAGGGTATATTTGGTCAGAAACGGTAATTTGCTCACGGAAGACGCTGTTCGCTCAGGCATTGCCGAAATAATATCTTGTGGTGTAACATTTGTCTGCATGGATATCAAGAGCCAGCTCGCATATATTGACATAAAGGAAACGGATTCTGTATTTGACTGTGGTATCGGAGCATATCTGATTAATCCGCTTAAGGAGCATTATTCCTATGCGGATGTCGCAAAGGATTATCTGAATCTGGAATTGCCGGATTATAAGGAACTGGTAGGAAAACAGGAGATTACTTTATTTTCATTTGAGGATGACAAAATCGGTACCTATATGGCGTACACAGCGATGATTCCTTATATGGCAAAGGAAACAATCTCGGCCAGGCTGCAGGAACTGAATATGGACAGCTTATATCGGGATATTGAGCTTCCGTGTGCGTTTTCATTATATGATATGGAGAGAAACGGAATACGGGTTGACAGAGAGGAATTGATCGCATATGGAGAAAATCTTAAGAAAAGAATCGATGAACTGACAGCGGAAATATACAGGCTGGCAGGAAAAACATTCAATATTAATTCTACTAAACAACTGGGAGAAGTGTTGTTTGAAGATTTGGGATTAAAATGCGGTAAAAAAACAAAAACCGGATATTCAACCAGTGCTGAGGTTCTCGAAAAGCTACAGGGTGAGCATCCTATTATAGATGCCATTTTAGAGTACAGACAGCTCACAAAACTGAATTCAACCTATGTGGAGGGACTGGCAGGTTATATTGGGGAGGATGGCAGAATTCATGGAACCTTTAACCAGACCGTTACTGTAACCGGACGTATCAGCTCAACGGAACCGAATTTGCAGAATATTCCAACCAGACTTCCATTGGGAAGAGAAATACGAAAAGTATTTAAGCCGGAGACCGGTTTTGTATTTCTGGATGCTGATTATTCCCAGATAGAATTGCGGGTACTGGCTCATTTTTCTGAGGATAAGACATTGATTGAGGCTTATCACAAGGATACGGATATCCATTCCATTACAGCTTCCGAAGTGTTTGATGTTCCGCTTGAACAAGTGGATAGTCTGATGCGCCGGAGAGCAAAGGCTGTAAATTTTGGTATTGTATATGGAATTAGTTCCTTTGGATTGGGACAGGATCTCGATATTTCAAGGAAAGAAGCCGAGGGATATATAGAAAAATATTTTGCAACCTATGGTGGTGTAAAGAATTTTTTGGATACAACAGTTGAAAACGCAAAAAAGAACGGCTATACAACAACCATGTTTGGCAGGAGAAGACCTTTACCTGAGCTTAAATCTTCCAATTTCATGGTTCGCAGTTTCGGTGAACGGGCAGCTATGAATTCACCGATTCAGGGGACGGCTGCTGACATTATTAAGATTGCAATGATACGGGTCAACAGGGCACTTCAGGAGCGGAAACTAAAATCCCGCATCGTTCTGCAGGTACATGATGAATTAATCGTCGAGACTGCTGAGGAGGAACTGGATACTGTAAAGGAAATACTTGTAACGGAAATGATGCATGCGGCTGATCTGTCTGTTCCGCTTGTTGTGGATGTACACAGCGGAGACAGCTGGTATGCTGCAAAATAAGATTTAACCGGAGGAAATAGGGGATGATTGTTCTGGGTATCACCGGCGGGGTTGGTTCGGGAAAAAGCAAAGTATTATATGATTTGGAACAAAATCATGACGCATATATTGTGGAAGCAGATAAGCTGGCCCATACGCTGATGGAACCGGGCAAGCCGATTTACAATGAAATTATCAGACAATTCGGAAATGATATTGTGATGGAGATGGAGCCTCATCCGATTGATCGGGAGAAGCTGGGAAATATCGTTTTTAAAAATAAGGATAAGCTTTCTCTTCTTGATTCCATCACACATCCTCTTGTGAAAGAGGAAATATTACGCCAGATTGCAGAAAAAAAAGAATTGGGCGATACCACTTTGTTTGTTATTGAGGCAGCATTGCTTATTCAGGATGGCTATAAGGAAATTTGTGACGAAATATGGTATATATGGGTTCCTCGTGAGACCAGAATAAAACGCCTTATGGCACAGCGGGGTTATACGAGAGAAAAGTGTATTTCTATGTTTGAAAGTCAGGACAGTGATGAATATTACAAACAATATGCAGATTTCACGATAAATAATCAATTTGATTATAAAAATTCATCAAAACAACTAAATGCAAGGTTGAATAAATTACTTCAGGATGATATAATTATCTAAATATGGGTTGTCGTGCCTATTGGCATGAAAAAATGGAGGAAGAAAATGGCAGCAATTACGAAATACCCTGAACCTTTAATATTTGGATTAGACATTGGAACGAGAAGTATTGTTGGAACAGTCGGATATAAAGAACAAAATAAATTTAATGTTGTTGCCATGGCTGTAAAGTATCATGAGACCAGGTCTATGATTGATGGTCAGATTCATGATATCAATAAAGTAAGTGAAGATATTCTCTATGTAAAAAATGAGCTGGAAAAGCAGCTAAACGGAAGAAAATTGACAGAAGTCTGTATAGCTGCCGCCGGAAGAGTTCTTAAAACTGCTGTCGGACATGGGGAGTACGAATTTGGTGAGAATACAACAATAAATCAGGAATACATACATTCCATAGATTTAATTGGTGTAGAAAAAGCCCATGATATTATTTTGGAAGAACTGTCGGAAAATAAGGAGACAACAAAATACTATTGTGTGGGATATACGGTAATCAAATATTATTTGAATGAGTATGAGATTTTGAATCTTGAGGGACACAGGGGCACGAAAATCGGTGCGGATGTGCTTGCCACTTTCCTTCCGGAGGAAGTTGTAAGCAGTTTGTATGCAGCGGTTGAGCTTGCAGGACTCTATGTTACAAATCTTACACTTGAGCCGATTGCTGCGATAAATGTAGCGATTCCGGAACAATTCAGGTTGCTGAATATTGCACTGGTCGATGTGGGTGCAGGAACCTCCGATATTTGTATAACGAAAGACGGAAGTATAATCGGATACGGAATGATTCCGTCTGCGGGTGATGAGTTGACAGAGGCATTAATCAAAAAATATCTGATTGATTTTGATACCGCAGAAAAACTTAAAATGGTAAATCCGAAACGGAAGTCGGTTACATATAAGGATATTATGGGAATCAGCCATAAAATCACACCGGAAGAAATTTTAGATACATTAGAAACAGTTAAAAAAGAGATTACATCACGTATTGCGTCAAAAATTATAGAGTTAAATGGGGGAGAGCCTGTCAGTGCAGCATTTGTTGTCGGTGGCGGCGGAAAGCTGACCGGCTTTACGGAATTATTGGCTAAAGCATTGAAACTTCCTGCGGAACGTGTGGCATTGCGTGGCCAGGAGGTTATGAATGATATTAATTTTCTGGTGCAAGATATCAAAAAAGATCCTCTTTATGTTACGCCAATTGGTATATGTCTGAATTATTTTGATCAAAAGAATAATTTTATTTTTGTCACTGTAAACGGCGACCGTATTAAGCTTTACAACAATGATCGTTTGACGATTTTTGATGCCGCCGTACAGTATGGCATGCCGAATGAAAAGATATTCCCGAAACGCGGAGATGACATTACCTTTAAGATAAACGGAAAAAACAGAATTGTGAGAGGATATGACGGTGAAGCCGCCGTTATCAAACAAAACGGCAAGATTGTTGGTATGAATGCGCTCATTGAAGCAAATGACAAGATAGAAATTAAGGAATCAACAAAAGGAGAATCCGCTGCAATTTTGCTTCATACGTTGCCGGAATACAGTGGAGTTTTGACGTTCATAGTCAATGATGTTCCTGTCGTGTGTCCGAAATTCGCACTGGTCAACGGAAAACCGGAATCACAGTTGTATCAGATATGTGACGGGGACGAAATAGAAATGCAGAGTTTTTATACCCTCGAACAATTGCTTGTGTTTATGGATGTACATCCTGAAGGACTGATAGAAATTAATCATGTGACAGCCAATATGACCGATAAGATATATGACAATTTCGTTGTTACATGGGAAGATAATATTTTTAATGATGATTCTGATGTAACATCAGGGAACAGGGATGAATCGAAATCTGAAACATCCGGTCAAGAGCAAAAACAGGAGGAAAAAGCTTCCATAGAACAGCCGGCTCGGACTATGCATATAACCGTAAACAGGCAGCCTGTTATTTTAAATGGAAAGGCCGAGTATAAATTTGTGGATATTTTCGATTTTTATCCTTTCGATTTGTCGTCGGTCAGAGGTAGCAGGCTGATTACAAATATAAATGGGCAGCATGCGGAATATATTGCCTCTTTGCAGGACGGAGATACAGTTGATATCTATTGGGAGAAATGATTATAATGGATTGGAATTCAAATAATATTATAAAACATCATACATTATATCATAAAATACTGTATATAACAGTGCTTGTGCTTGCTGTATTTACCAGATTATTTGGTTATACCGAGGATACGGGGCGTGTTATCATATTTGTCTCAATTGTTGGCACTTTCTTTATCGTAGATATCCTTTT
>CAMAMD010000067.1 GCA_945836785.1 uncultured Clostridium sp. | reverse complement strand
CGGTGTTCTCTTTATCTGTGCTGATCATGGAAATGCTGAGCAGATGATAAACTATGAGACGGGTGCACCGCATACGGCACATACGACAAATCCTGTTCCGTTCATTCTGTATAATTATGAGGATGGCATTAAGCTTCGTGAGGGCGGATGTCTTGCGGATATTGCACCTACATTGCTTGAGATTATGGAACTCCCACAACCGAAGGAAATGACAGGTAAATCTCTTATTGTAAGATAAGATTTTGCACAAAATCTATGCAGATAGATTCAAATGATTAATTTATGGGGGTGAACATATGAAGAAATTTTTAAAGGAATTTAAAGAATTTGCACTCAAGGGTAATGTGATGGATTTGGCAATCGGTGTTATTATCGGTGCTGCTTTCCAGGGCATTGTAACATCTTTTACGGATTGCTTTATTAACCCGATTATCAACAGTATCGGTGGAGCCGAGGTAGCAGGGCATTTTCAGATATTTAATACCGGACAGTATATTGAGTATGGTGCGTTTCTTACAGCGGTCATTAATTTTCTCATTATGGCATTTGTCATTTTTATGATTATGAAGGGAATTAATGCTTTGAGTCATATCGGTAAGAAAGAAGAGCCGACTGCAGCACCGCTTACAAGAAAATGTCCATATTGCTATGGTGAAATCGATATCAAGGCTACAAAATGTATGCATTGTACCTCGGATGTCACTCCGGAGTAAAGTAACAATTAAAGTGATCAAAGATAAAAGACTAAATCAGTTGGTTGTATTTCTGACGGGCTGATTTGGTCTTTTTCTTATTTATGCATGTATAAAAGTTGAATATATGGAGAATAATGACTGTAAATGTGACACAGTTGTGTTGACAGAGCGATGATGGGAGGCTTTTATATGCGTGTAGATAAGATAAAACATATATCTGCAAGAGAGATTCTTGACTCGAGAGGAAATCCTACGGTTGAGGTTGAGGTTGTGACTGACAGTGGTGCCTCGGCGAGGGCATCTGTACCATCCGGTGCATCCACCGGTGAGTATGAAGCACATGAGCTCAGGGATGAAGAAAAGCGCTATATGGGGAAAGGTGTCGAGAAAGCGGTTACAAATGTGAATACAAGAATTGCCGACAGATTGATTGGAAGTAATGTATATAATCAGGCTGCAATTGACAAATTTTTGAAAGATTCGGATGGAACAGAGAACAAGTCAAGATATGGTGCCAATGCGATTCTTGGTGTTTCTCTTGCTGTCGCAAGAGCAGCGGCAAATTCACTCAGAATCCCTTTGTATCGTTATATTGGTGGCACAAATGCAAAACAATTACCGCTTCCTATGATGAATATACTAAATGGCGGATGTCATGCGGATAATACTGTGGATTTACAGGAGTTTATGATTGCACCGGTGGGAGCGGATTCTTTTAAGAATTGTATGGAGATGAGTGCTGAAATCTATCATACATTAAAGAAACTGTTGTCTGATCATGGACTGGCAACAGGCGTGGGTGACGAAGGCGGTTTTGCACCAAATCTTGCCAGCTCTTTCGAAGTGTTGGATTATCTTGTTGAGGCTATAAAAGGGGCAGGGTATAAACCGTTTGAGGATGTAAAAATTGCTATAGATGCCGCTGCAAGTGAGTTGTATGATGAAAATACCGGTTTGTACTATTTCCCTGGAGAGAGTAGCATGACAGGCAGAGAGGTATATAGAAATGCAGAGGAAATGGTACAGTATTATGAAGAATTGACAAAGAAATATCCGATTTATTCAATTGAGGACGGACTTGATGAAAATGACATGAAGGGTTGGAAAGTTCTGACGTTCAGATTAGGAGATAAAATACAGCTTGTCGGTGATGATTTGTTTGTGACAAATACGAACAGATTACATCAGGGAATCAATGATGGTATTGCAAACGCCATATTAATAAAATATAATCAGATCGGAACGTTGACAGAGGCACTTGAGGCTATCGAAATGGCCAAACGGGCGGGCTATAAGACCATAATATCTCACCGTTCCGGTGAGACAGAGGATTCATTTATCGCAGATCTTGCTGTTGCAGTGAATGCCGGTCAGATAAAAACGGGCGCACCATGCCGGTCAGACCGTACTTCAAAATATAATCAGCTTCTGCGGATAGAGGAGGAACTCGCAAAGATAGCTATTTTTTAAAAAACTATTGCCAAGGCCGTCGTATTGTGTTAAGATAAGCAAAGTTGTGAAAAGTTTTATTTTTGAATGTTATTAGGAGGTTTTTCTTTTGAAGACGGCGTTAATTATAGTGTTATTAGTGATATCAGTTATCTTAGCGATTATAATAATGATGCAGGAAGGCAAGGAAGCGGGATTGACCAGTACTTTAAGTGGTGGCTCCGATACCTATTGGAGCAAGAATAAAGGAAAATCAAAAGAGGCTATTCTCCGTAAGATTACCGCGGTTCTGGGTGTTATCTACATGGTGATTGCATTGCTCCTTTCCTCAAAGTTTATATAAGAATTATTATGATGCTTTGTATATCAAAGCATCTTTTTTTCTGTAAATATAGAAGTGTTTGTGGTATAATATCCGTAAAGGCGATGAGTATGCCGAGGGGGTAATTCATATGGGAGAAAAAAGAGAATTAATTAAACAAAAATTATATGATTTTATATGTGATGATATGTACAAGCCAATGCGATTAAAGGATATCCGCTTTTTGTTACAGGTGTCTGATGCAGACCGGAAGAAAGTAGATGATGCTTTAAGTGAGCTGGTGGCTGAGGGTAAAATAACTCTGACACCAAAAGGAAAGTATAAGAAGTTGGATGATAATTTACTGGTAGGTACATTTATAGGAAATCGAAAAGGGTTCGGTTTTGTTCGCGTTGAAGGTGAAAAAGAAGATTTCTTTATTCCGGCAAAATACAGCATGGACGCTTTTCATAATGACCGTGTTGTCATAAAGCCGGAGATGGAGACACATGTAGGAAAACGTCGCGAGGCACAGGTCGTTAAAATTCTGGAGCGTGGGATGACGGTTGTGGTTGGCACTTTTGAACGTCAGGACGGCTTTGGATTTGTGATACCGGATAACCAGAAGGTTGCAGACGATATTTATATCAGTAAAACTGATACTATGGGTGCTATGACCGGACACAAGGTTGTATGCCATATTATATCTTACGGTGAAAAGGGGAAAGCACCTGAAGGAAAAATTGTAGAGATTCTCGGACACGTGAATGATCCTGCGACAGATATTTTGTCTGTAGTAAGAGCGTATGATATTCCGACGGAATATCCGGATAAGGTTATGGATTCCCTCCATGATATCCCTGACTCCATTTCCGAGGAGGATATTGTCGGCAGGGAGGATTTCCGTGATTTGCTGACTGTCACAATAGATGGCGAGGATGCAAAAGACTTGGATGATGCTATTACATTGTCTTATGATAATGGTATCTATACACTTGGGGTTCATATTGCAGATGTAAGTCATTATGTGACAGAAAAATCGCCTTTGGATAAGGAGGCATTGAAAAGGGGAACAAGCTGCTATCTTGTGGATAGTGTGATTCCGATGCTACCACATAAACTGTCCAATGGTATCTGTTCTCTGAACATGGGTGTGGACAGATTAACATTAAGCTGTGTGATGGAGATTGATAAAAAAGGTAAAGTAATCAATCATAACATATGCGAGGGCGTAATACGTGTAAATGAGCGTATGACCTATACAAATGTCGCAAAGATACTTGACAGAAGTGATGATGAAGTTTTAAAACGGTATGATTATCTGGTTGAAACATTTGACCGGATGAAAGAGCTTTCTGATATTATACGTGCAAACCGACACAAACGAGGCTCTATTGATTTCGATGTGCCTGAGACAAAGATTATAGTTGATGAACATCATAAGCCGATTGATATCAAGCCATATGACAGGAATCCGGCTACTAAGATTATAGAGGATTTTATGCTTATCGCAAATGAAACTGTTGCAGAGGATTATTTCTGGCAGGAGATACCGTTTGAATACAGAACACACGAAAGCCCGGATCAGGAAAAAATCAAGAACCTGACTGTGTTTATTAATAATTTTGGGCTGTTTTTGCGGCCGTCCCAGGAGGAAACGCATCCGAAAGAGCTGCAGAAGGTTTTGGAACGTATTGAGGGAGAACCTTATGAAGCACTGATTAGTAAAATGATGCTGCGTTCTATGAAACAGGCACGATATTCAATGGAATGTTCGGGGCATTTTGGACTTTCCTGTAAATATTATTGCCATTTCACTTCACCGATTCGTCGATATCCTGATTTGCAGATTCATAGAATTATTAAAGAGAACCTGCATGGACTGTTGGATGAGAAAAGACGTGGGCATTACAGAAGAATTTTGCCGGGGGTTGCAGATGACAATTCTCTGAAGGAGAGACGGGCGGAGGAAGCCGAGCGGGAAGTTATCAAGCTTAAAGAGATTGAATTTATGTCGGATCATATCGGTGAAGAATTTGATGGCGTGGTATCCGGTGTTACGTCAAATTATATTTTTGTTGAGCTGGAGAACACTGTTGAGGGTGCTGTCTCGGTAGCATATATGTATGATGACTGTTACTATTTTAATGAAGATATGTATGCGATGATAGGGCAGAACTCCGGCAAAAAGTACCAGCTGGGTGATAAAGTCCGTATCAAGGTTTTAAAATGTGATAAAATTAAGAAAACGATTGATTTTTCCATAATTGATGATAAGATAGAAGGAGCTGGTTGATGTGGCAAAGGAAAAAGGGTCACGTTTGATAGCGAACAATAAAAAAGCGTATCACGATTATTTTATAGAGGAAACATACGAGGCGGGAATAGCACTGGCAGGTACGGAGGTTAAATCTCTCAGAATGGGAAAGTGCAGTATTAAAGAGTCCTTTATCGGTGTGGATCATGATGAGGTATATATTTATCAGATGCATATTTCTCCTTATGAAAAGGGGAATATATTTAACAAGGATCCGCTGAGAACCAGGAAGTTGCTGCTACACAGATATGAAATCAACAAACTGCTCGGAAAACAGAAAGTGAAAGGCTATACGCTAGTTCCGCTTAAGGTATATTTTAAGGACAGTCTGGTTAAGATAGAGATAGGACTGGCTCGTGGTAAAAAGCTATATGATAAACGTGAGGATATTGCAAAGAAAGATATGAAGCGAGAGGCAGAACGCGAATTTAAGATTCGTAATCTGGGATGATAAGACCGTAGTGCAAATGCGTATGATACAGATTTGTGATACGGGTATATAAGAGGTGAATTATGAGTCAGGCTAAGGTTGATAAATACAAGGAAGAAAAGAAGAATCGTACAAAGATTTTAAAGAGAAAAAAGGCAAAAAAAATAGTGGGTATATTAGTTATTGATTTAATTATTGCCTGTGCCATCGGATATCCGCTGGGGAAAAAGTTATATAAGGTTTCTGTCGAGCATAGAAAAGCAAATGCTACATTTGAAACCAATTTATATCAGTATTGGGCACAGGAATATTGGAACTCCACATACAGCTCATATTGGGGTACAGATGATGAGATGACCACTACTGATACGGATGCGACAGCAACAGATGCAACGGCGGAGGATGCTGAGCAGTAAAATGCGTAAAAGCCGATTGTACTAATCGGAAATATATAAATTTTCGTCATGTTTTGTAATACATTTGTATTACTGAACACAATAAAACCAGGGGGTTGTACTGGTTTCGACGGGGATTTAGAAATTATGGAAGCCATCAGTGGACCAGAACCACTATAAAACATGGAATTAAATATAAACGCAGACGAAAATTACGCGTACGCTGCCTAATTAAGGCAGCTGTCAGGCCTGAGCTCCCCGCGGCTTAGGACCCTGGCATCAAACTTGCGGGAAACTCCGGGGCCAAAGCTTTGCGGTTTCGGAAAATATATGAAGCTACCAAACGGGGCAGCCTGTCTATGGGCGTCCTCGCGAGGGAATGTTAAATCATAGACTGTGATGGGAGATGCCATAATGGAAGAGTCTTCGGACGCGGGTTCGATTCCCGCCAGCTCCATTATTTGTGGTAAGGAGGGACCCGGCTTGCCGGGAGGATTCCTTATCACCTACGCAGACGCCCATCCGAACTTGTTCGGATTTAGATGCGTCTGCTCCATAGCTGAAACAAAGAGGCTGTCACATAACTGTGGCAGCCTCTTGTCTCTTGAAATGAAATCATGCAAAAGCTTTTTCTATCACATGTCGGGCGTATGCATTTAATAAATCCATATCCTGGAGAAATGAATCAGCAAGTTCGATAAATGTTTCGGTATTTTCGAATTCACGCTTGTAGCCGGGGATAATTCCGGAATCAATCTGGGAGATGAAAAATCCTTTTCTTCTTGTATAACAGGTGTCGCGTTTTGCCTGCTGACGATAATTCTTATCTACATAGGAAGCAACGCTTTTGTGGACTGCCATATCTTCAGCCGGGAGATAATAATATTCTTTGTAGTTGTCAAAAAAGAATTTAAGCTCTTCGTCGATAATCGGGGTATTTATGGTTGCTTCTGTCTCGTAACCGGTTATCAATATATCATTTATACCCAGTGTTATCCTTTTTGGAAGAGAATAATCCAGTGAGAGTGAGAAAAAAAGGCGATTCCGTTTTACAGACATTTTCTGTACATGAAAAGCTCCTTCTTTCAGTTTTTTGTATGCCAAAAGACAGCAACAGTACATTAGACCCTCCAGGTCTTCGTAGTTGTGCTGGAATAGGAGCTGTTTTCCGTTATCTGTGTGCTTTATCAGATATTCTTCATATACTTTTATCAGATCACCGCCGGTATATTTGTCCAGCCGGTTGATACCGAGAAACCGTTCTAATGATTTTTGCTTCAGATTGTCCAGGTGTAATATATTTTTAAATTGTCGGACATGTTTATAAAGATCTACACTTTCAAGATTATCAAAGGTATAATCAAGCATATAATGTGCGAGTTTCTTTTGAATATATGGAATGTCGAAACCATCTCCGTTGTAATGCATAATGTATTTGTAGGATTTAATAAATTCCATGAAACTGAGGAGGATTTCACGCTCTGATATACCATCATTGTTAAACCATTGTGTAATCATCCAGTTTCCGTCCTGATAGAAACTGCATCCAATCATATAAAGCAAGGTTGTTTCTGCAGCAAAACCGGTCGTTTCGATATCAAATACAACGATATCCTCCGGACGGTAATAATCTTCCAGTCTGAGTAAACAATTGTCGTGTACTTTATTTGTAATTGTGTTCATGAAATCACCTCCTGTTATTTATATAATAATCATAAATTTGTATTGGAAACATTATATCACGTCGCCTGACGGCTCCGTGCGTTTTTTCGCATTATGCCGATGAACGCAAGCGTTCATCGTCGCAATGCTCATTATATCACGTCGACTGGCGTCTCCGTGCGTTTTTTCGCATTATG
>CAMAMD010000066.1 GCA_945836785.1 uncultured Clostridium sp. | reverse complement strand
TATCTGGATGATGCATTTATGCCGGAGCATCTTGTACTTGTAGCCGGGGTTCAATCAGAAGAATATTATGTTAGAATGGCGATAGCGTGGTATTTCAGCATCGCTTTGGTGAAACAATATGATGCAGCTATATCATATTTTACGGAACCGGTTCTTGATCCATGGACGCACAATAAGTCAATTCAAAAAGCAATCGAAAGCAGAAGAATACCGGATGACGTTAAATCATATCTCAGAACACTAAAAATATAAAGTATAGTTATAGTTGTTTTGAGGTTAAATCGCAAGAATATCGTGGAAAAATTACATACAATCGTGTATAATTAGGCTTAAGCTATGCATACAATAAAAGATAAGATAACAGGAGGAACCATACGGATGAGTGATTATACTTTAAATACGAAATGTGTACAGGCAGGATATACGCCGGGAAACGGAGAGCCAAGACAGATACCAATTATTCAGTCCACAACTTTCAGATATGAGACGAGTGAGGACATGGGTAAGCTGTTTGACCTTGAGGCTTCCGGCTATTTTTATACCAGACTTCAGAATCCGACAAATGATTATGTGGCAGCCAAGATTGCGGAGCTTGAGGGTGGAACGGCAGCGATGCTTACATCTTCGGGACAGGCAGCAAATTTCTTTGCACTCTTTAATATTTGTGAAAGTGGAAGCCATATTGTTTCCTCATCCTCCATTTATGGTGGAACCTATAATCTGATATCTGTTACAATGGCAAAGATGGGAATAGATGTGACGTTTATCTCTCCGGACTGTAGCGAGGAGGAATTAAATGCCGCATTTAAAGATAATACAAGAGCCGTGTTCGGTGAGACGATTGCCAATCCGGCGTTGACAGTACTTGATATTGAGAAGTTTGCGAAAGCAGCACATGCACATGGTGTTCCTCTTATTGTGGATAATACATTTCCAACTCCGGTGAATTGTCGTCCGATTGAGTGGGGAGCAGATATTGTAACTCATTCTACCACAAAGTATATGGATGGACATGGCGCAGCGGTGGGTGGTGCTATCGTAGATTCAGGCAAGTTTGACTGGATGGCACATGCAGACAAGTTCCCGGGACTCTGTACACCGGATGAATCCTATCATGGTGTGACATATGCCGAGAAATTCGGCAAGGAGGGTGCATTTATAACAAAGTGTACGTCCCAGCTTATGCGTGATCTCGGATGTATTCAGTCACCACAAAATGCGTTTCTTCTGAATCTTGGATTGGAATCCCTTCATGTCAGAATGCCGCGTCATGTAGAAAATGCACAGGCAGTTGCTGAGTTTTTGCAGGCACAGCCACAGGTTTCCTATGTAAATTATTCTGGACTTCCTGGCGATAAATATTATGAGAGAGCAAAAAAATATCTGCCAAATGGTGGATGTGGCGTTGTGTCCTTTGAGTTAAAGGGTGGACGTGCTGCAGCCGAGATATTTATGAAGCATTTGAAATTGGCGGCAATAGAGACACACGTTGCTGATGCAAGAACCTGTTGCCTGAATCCTGCTACATCGACACATCGTCAGATGAATGAGGAGCAGTTGATTGCAGCGGGAGTTCCTGCCGGACTTGTAAGAATTTCCTGTGGACTTGAAGATAAAGAGGATTTGATTGCAGATCTTGCACAGGCACTTGCGGCAATTAAATAATATGAATATTGCGGAGAAGAAAGACATGCTTGAATTAAAAAACATTTCTTTTGAGGTATCAGAGGAAAAAGGCAAAAAAGAGATTTTGAGAGACGTCAATCTTAAGGTAGATAAAAATAAATTTGTGGTTATTACAGGTCCGAACGGAGGCGGCAAATCTACATTGGCAAAGATAATTGCCGGAATTGAAAAACCGACTGCGGGACATATCTATTTTGATGGAGAAGATATCACAGATAAAAGTATTACAGAGCGTGCAAGGATGGGAATCAGCTTTGCTTTTCAGCAGCCGATTCGTTTTAAGGGAATCCAGGTACTTGATCTGCTTCGCTTAGCAGCAGGCAAAAATATGTCAGCTGCGGATGCATGTGAGTATTTATCTGAGGTAGGACTTTGTGCAAAGGATTATATTAACCGGGAGGTGAATGCCAGCCTTTCGGGCGGGGAATTGAAACGTATTGAGATAGCTACTGTACTTGCCAGAAAGACTGCACTTTCGGTGTTTGATGAGCCGGAAGCAGGGATTGATCTCTGGAGTTTTCAGAATCTGATACAGGTTTTTGAACGGATGCGAGAGACGATACAGGACAGTTCAATCATTATCATTTCACATCAGGAGAGAATTCTTGATATAGCAGATGAAATTATTGTGATAGCGGATGGAACAATCAGAAAACAGGGAGCAAAGGAAGAAATTTTGCCTGAGCTTCTTGGAACCACATCTGCTGTAGCTGCATGTAGCAGATTACAATAGGAGGTAGTGATTATGATTGATGAAATTCAGAAGCGGTTGCTTGAAGAGATAGCTGATTTGCATGAGGTTCCTGAGGGAGCATACAATATTCGGGCAAACGGAGCAATGGCTGCCAGGAATACAACAGCCAATATTGACATAGTATCTAAAGAGGATAAAAGTGGTATTGATATAAAAATAAAGCCGGGTACAAAGCATGAGAGTGTTCATATTCCGGTTGTCCTAAGTCAGAGTGGGTTAAAGGAGCTGGTATACAATGATTTTTATGTGGGGGAAGACAGTGATGTCGTCATTGTAGCCGGATGCGGTATACACAACAGTGGGGCAAATGATTCCGAACATGACGGAATACATCGTTTTTATATCGGAAAAAATGCAAAAGTAAAATATGTGGAGAAGCATTATGGAGCCGGTTCGGGGGAGGGAAAGAGAATTTTGAATCCGGGAACCGAGGTATATATGGAAGAAAACAGCTTTATGGAGATGGAGATGGTTCAGATTAAAGGTGTTGATTCCACGAACAGAACGACAACTGCCGAGCTTGCTGCGGGTGCAAAGCTTGTGGTGAGAGAACGTTTGATGACACATGGAAATCAGCGTGCATTCAGCAGTTATGAAGTGAAGTTAAACGGTGAGGGTTCCGGTGCGGATGTAGTATCGCGTTCCGTGGCAAAGGATTTGTCTTATCAAAAGTTTGATTCTCGTATTATTGGAAATACACCATGTACGGGACATACAGAATGTGATGCGATTATTATGAATGATGCACGGATTCTTGCCATACCTCAGCTTGAGGCAAATAATATAGATGCATCATTGGTACATGAAGCCGCCATAGGTAAGATTGCCGGGGAGCAGATTATTAAACTTATGACTTTGGGGTTAACTGAGGAGGAAGCAGAGGAGCAGATTGTAAATGGTTTCTTGAAATAAGCATTGTATGATAAGTGGGGGATTACATGAAATTTTACAAGAGCAGTATAGGAAGATACTTCATGATTTTTGCGGTTGTACCTTTGTTTGTGGTGGGTGCAATTTTGACATTGATTTCCACAAGAACTGTATATCGTGTAAAAGTAGATGATACAAAGGAAATGCTGCAGGGGGCGGCAAGAGAGCTTGTGTATTCCTATGAATTGATGGCATCGGGATGGTCTGGTTTTCGAAATATCGATGGTATCATTTACGCTGGTGACTATAGGGTGACCGGAGACTACAGTATTGTAGACAGGATAAAAGAGTTTACAGGTACAGATATGTCCTTGTTTTATCATGACATCAGGATTGTCACAACTTTGACAGATGAGTCCGGTAACCGTTTTATTAACACAAAAAGCACGACTATCTGGAAAGATTATGTTCAGTACGGAAAAGATTACTTTGATGAGTCAGTGGTGATTAATGGAAGGGAATATTTTGGATATTACATGCCTGTAAAGTCTGATAGCGATGAAATTATAGGTATGGGATTTGCGGGACTTCCCAGCGATGATATCAAGACCACGATTCACCGTCTAAATGTGGTTGCTATTGTTGTCTGCATTGTACTTTGTATTATTTGTCTGATTATTTGTATATTTGTTGCCAATTATCTGCTTAAAATGCAGAATGGTATTATGAATTATATGAAGGGAATCGATCAGGGAAATGTAAATCAAAAGATGCCGGCATGGATAACAAAGAGAAAAGATGAATACGGTTTTATGAGCCGGTATTTTGTTGAGTTAAATTCCTCGCTGCAAAATATGATTCAGAATGATGCCCTGACTGGGCTTTATAACAGACGAGCCGCAATGAAATACCTGACTGAATATGTAGCTGCAGCAAATGCTGTGGATGGAGAGCCGTTTACATTTGCAATCGGAGATATAGATTTTTTCAAAAAGGTAAATGATACCTATGGTCATAGCTGTGGTGATGAAGTATTGAAGATGATTTCATCTATTATAGGTGATATAGCAAAGGAAGATGGCTTTGCAGCCCGCTGGGGTGGTGAAGAATTTGTAATTGTATACAAAGGTGGCATAAAGGAGGCTTTACCGAAGCTGGAGGCAGTGGTAGAGCAGATAAGAAACACATCAATTGTATATGAAAAACAGACGGTCAGTGTGACAATGACTTTTGGTATATTAGAGTACATAGCACCAAAAAAGACGGATTGGGTTATTACGAATGCGGATGCACTCTTATATAAAGGAAAAGAAAGTGGACGTAATAAAATTGTATCATAATATTAGGGGTAGTTTCATGCGTCAATATTTTATGAAAAAAATGTATGTCAGAGTGGTAGTCGTTTTGATTACCTCTCTTTCGCTTTTTATGGATGGTTCTATGTGCTTTGCCGCATCAACTGTCGGTTTATCATGTAAAAATGATAAAAGAGCATGCTGGATTTCCTTTTTAGATATGGAAACATATCTGAAAGATCTCGATGAACAGGAATTCCGTTTGAAAGTAGATGAAATGTATGAGCATATTGCAAACAATAATATGAATACCGTACTGGTTCATGTGCGCGCTTTCGGAGATGCAATTTATCCGTCTGAGTACTTCCCGCAAGCTGAATATATGACTACATACAGAAAGATTCCGGATTATGATCCGCTTGCGATTATGATATCCATGGCACATGAAAAAAATTTAAAATTTGAGGCATGGGTTAATCCGTATCGTTTGTCGAAAAACAATGAGACGACCATCAGTTATAAAAACACGGAATTTTATGACCAATATAAGGACTTTATAATTGAATACACTAATTCGGACGGGGAGACAGCACTTTCACTTGATCCGGCCCGCCCGGAGACCGTACAGCTCATAACAAATGGTGTCGGGGAAATACTGGAAAATTATGATGTGGATGGTATTCATTTTGACGATTATTTTTACATGCCGGGGATGGCAGACAGCCTTGATACAGAAACCAAAAAGCTATATGTAAATCAGATGGTATCATCAGTCTATCAGACTGTAAAACAATATGATGAGGACTGTCAGTTTGGAATCAGTCCGGCCGGTAATACAGATAGTGCCCGCAGTCAGGGTGCCGATATTGATACATGGTTGTCCGTACCCGGATATGTGGATTATATTATGCCACAAATATATTGGTCGGACGAATATATGATTGATGGCGGTGTGGTCACGCTGTATTCTGACAGATGCCGGGAATGGCAGTCGATAAATGCTCTTGATATACCGATTTATGTTGGCCTTGCACTCTATCGGGTTGGTGAGGAATCTTCTGTTGACCTTGGATGGGCACATTCTGATCAGAATCTGGAATCACAGTACAGGATAGCTTGCGAACTTGGATATGATGGATACGCATTATTTCGGTATGCCTGGCTGGAGGATTCTGTGGCGGTGGGGGAATTATCTGCCTTGTCCGATTATGTTGGGACAATTCCCGATGGTTTTGAAAATGTACGGAAAGATGAGAAAGATAATGAGATAAAACCGGATATATATTATTATGAGCCGGATTCCTTTGTGTCATATTCCGTATGTGATGCAATAAATGGCTGGCAACCCGCAGAGACGGACGGAACCTTTCGAGGGGACGGAGCAGGAACGATTCAGGGAATACGTATTTCACTTGGAACCCGTGCGGGAGTGGGTGCAATCCGATATCGGACATATGTAGATGGTTCGGGTTGGCAGAACTGGTCGGAAAACGGAGTTGCAAATGGAAATGGTGCAGATATCCGGGCGGTACAGATTGTACTGGATGAGACAATGTGTGCTGATTATGACGTGTTTTACAGGGTATACTATGATAAGACAGGGTGGCTTACCTGGACCAGAAACGGAGGAACAGGTGGAATCCTTGAATGCAAGGCACCAATCAGAAAAATCCAAATATTGCTGTTACCGCAGGGCGAATTTATAAACTGTTATAATTATTCTATCAATATGTGGTAAAAAATGCTTGCATTTGAAATGGAAAGTGCTATAATGAAATAGGCTTAGATAATGACATTACAGAGTGGGTTGCGAACAACCCACTCTTTGTTTTTGGGATGTGCGGGACTATATTGTCTGTATCATCCTGTTGCGGAAAGGGGTGAGAGAATGAAAAAAGCAGAAATTGAACAGCATTGTACGGAACTGGTTACCCCAATCATAGAGGAGAACGGTTTTGAACTGGTGGATGTGGAGTATGTCAAGGAGGGTGCCGATTATTATTTGCGGGTGTATGCGGATAAAGAGGGAGGCATTAATATTGACGACTGTGTGTTGATCAGTAGAGCACTTGAGGAAAAACTGGATGCAGCTGACCGTTTGCAGGATGCATATATTTTGGAAGTCAGTTCACCGGGGCTGACGAGACCTTTGAAGAAAGAGAAAGATTTCAAACGTAGTATCGGTAAACTTGTTGAGATTAAACTATACAGAGCACAGGCAGGGAAAAAGGAATTTACAGGTGTTCTTGTAGATTATTCGGATACCACGGTAACAATCGAAAATGAAGATTCAACCACTATGGAGTTGAATCGGGATGATATTTCAACGATTAGATTGGCATTTGTATAAAAGAATATAATGTAGGAGGAAAAAGAAATGTCAGAAATAATTGACGCTTTAAATCAATTGGAGAAGGAGAAGAATATCAGCAAGGAAGTGATTATGGATGCTATTGAGAAATCATTGGTGTCTGCCTGCGAAAAGGATTTTGGCAAGGACGCAATTGTCGAAGTATCTATGGACAGAACGACAGGCGATTTATCTGTATTCCAGAAGAAGCTTGTTGTAGAAGAGGTAGAAAATCCGGTTTGCCAGATATCTCTGACACAGGCAACGGCCATGGATGCATCAAATAAGCTGGGTGATTATGTAAGCTTTGAGGTAAAATCCAAGGATTTTGGAAGAATTGCTGCCCAGAAGGCGAGAAGTATCATTGTTCAGGCTATTAAAGAGGGTGAACGTGATGCCATTTTTGATCATTTTGCATGTAAAGAAAAAGATATTATAACAGGTGTAGTTCAGAGATTTGTTGGAAATAATCTCAGTATAAGTCTCGATGAGAGAACGGATGCGATTTTGAAT
>CAMAMD010000065.1 GCA_945836785.1 uncultured Clostridium sp. | reverse complement strand
CTCTTTACGAAAATCTTTCTGTGCAACGATAGAATCGTATTTTGCAATCTCTTCTGTGGCATGCCGAAGTGTCTCTTCAAACAACAGTGTTTCATCCTCAAATACACCAATCTTGGTTGAAGTTGAACCCGGATTGATAATCAATGACTTATATCCCATGATACTTATATTCCTTTCTATGTTTATTCATTCCATTTTATTTGTTCATTGCTTCTGCAACAACTGCTGCCAGTGCAATGGAATTTACCTTTGTTTCAAATGAATCCGAACGGGATGTCAATATAACAGGTGCTTTTGTTCCTGTCAGAATGCAGCCGTTCTTTACATTTGCTGTATGAACCAGCGTCTTGTATGTAATGTTACCGGCATGAATATCCGGGAAAAGCAGAACATCCGCATCACCGACAATCTTACGTCCGGTTGCTCCCTTATGTCTTGCTGCCTCAGGATCAATCGCCAGATCCATGGAGAGTGGTCCGTCCACGATACAACCCGTAATCTTACCCTCCTCGTTCATCTTCGTCAGTTCAGCTGCCTCAACGGTGGTCGGCATCTTCGGATTGACAACCTCAACAGCTGCCAGCGGTGCAACCTTCGGACACTCGATACCGCACGCACGAGCAACCTCTACCGTATTATTAATGATACCGACCTTATCCTCAAGTGTAGGATATGGAATAAATGCAACGTCCGACAGGAAGAACATCTTTTCATACCCTGCTATCTCAAATAATGCGACATGAGAAAGTGGCTTTCCTGTTCTAAGTCCAACCTCCTTGTCAAGCACACTCTTAAGAAAGCCCTTTGTATCAATCAAGCCCTTCATATACATATCTGCCTTACCGTCATGAACCAGCTTTACAGCAGTATGAGCTGCCTCTGTTGTATCCTTTACATCGATAATCTCATAATCGGAAAGATTCATGTTGAGTGACGCTGCTATCTCCTTAATCTTATCCTCATCTCCAACAAGGATAGCATCAGCAATCTTCTTCTCCTTTGCCGCCTGTACTGCCTCGAGCACAGCATCATCCTGTGCAACAGCTACAGCAATTTTTTTTGTGCTGCACGCTTTCACCTTATCAAGTAACGCATCAAAATTGTTCATTTGTTTCATATCCTTTCTCTTTATAATTTATAATATTTTCAGGCAATTACAAAACCTGTGTTTTACATATCTCTTTTATTTTTATAAGCGATAATTACGTCAAGAACCGATGAAACCACACACAAAAGAACAGCCACGATTCCAATCGCCGCATTTGTTTTTTTCTCTTGTTCTTTTTTGCGCTTTTTATCCTGTTTATTTACCCGCTTTGCAATCTTTCTGGCATCTTTCTCAGACAGATTTTTGATTGCCTTTTTTGGTAACTTTACCTTCTTGGGGCTTTTGGGTCTTTTCGGTTTTTTGATACTGGCCACACTTGCATCCTCCTAAACGATTAACTGACTTTCTTATTTTATCATCACTTTTTTATAATGAGTAGATATATTCCTTTTATTATAGATTTATTATTTCCCTTTTGTCAACATTAACCTATCTGCTCCGGGATTCGGTATATTTTTCTGGTTGCCCTGTAAGATAAGCCGACGCAAGAAGAATTGTCATGGCAACCCAGCTAATTGATTCCGTAAATGCGACTCCCGTATACGCGAAAACCGGAACAAGGAACTGTGCCGACAGAATCTTAATTACCATCTCCAGTACACTCGAACACACAGGAATTACCTTTCTGCCCATACCCTGCAACGAACATCTGAGTACGAAGAGCGGGCCCAGCACATAGAAAAAAATAATGCTGATATGAGAATACATGACAGCCGGTTCTATAATCTGACTGTCATCACTGCTGGTAAGCCAACGGAACACCGGTTCTGCGAAAGCAAAGCAAATGATAATCAGCACTGTCGTAATCACCGTTACCATAATAATTGCCTGTTTCACGCCCTGTTTTACCCTTTCCGGCTTTCCTGCTCCCATATTCTGACTGACATAGGTCGTCATAGCAATGCCAATGGAAAACAGCGTAACCGTTAAAATATCAAATATTCTTCTCGCTGCCGTATGTGCCGCTACGATAGCTGTTCCAAGCCCGTTGATAGCGCCCTGCAGCACAACTGTACCTATATTGACAATGCAGGACATAAGTCCCATGGACAATCCCGTTGTAATCAAATCCGGATATTGGCCTGTCTCCGGTTTCCATTCTTCTCCATGCGGGAGAATTTCCCGGAAACGCACCCCGATATAACACATACACATTAACGCTGCGACTCCCTGTGCAATTACTGTTGCATATGCCGCTCCCTTAATCTGCATATCAAGAGCTCTGACAAAAAACAAATCAAGCACAACATTTATAACAACCGCAGTCATCAGACAATACAGCGGTGTCTTGCTGTCTCCCACCGCCCGAAGCACATTTGCACACATATTGTACAATGCTGTCAGTATTGTTCCTGCCAAAATAATTCTGACATAAGCAAGTGCATCCTGCATAATATCAGAAGGTGTATGGAGTGCCCGCAAAATCCCCCCTATAAATAACAGAGACAAAACAGTAAGCATAGTCGCCACCGCCAGGGATAATATAATTGTTCCCGCAACATAACGCCGCATCCGTTTGTAATCCTTTGCACCATAGCTGTTCGCTACAGGAATCGCAAACCCCTGTGTCAGCCCAGAAATAAATCCTATAATTGTATTTGACACAACACTGGTCGCTCCTACAGCCGCAAATGCATTTGTGCTTACATAAGTACTGACAATCTTGCTGTCAGCAATATTGTACAACTGCTGAAATATATTGCCACAAATAATCGGTATGGCAAACATGATTATAATCTTGGCCGGATAACCCTTTGTCAAGTCTTTCATAATTGTTGCTCCTTTTTATAATCCATATACCTTTTTTCCATCTTTGATATATTGATATATGACAGACAATTTTTCTTCGGTCACCGTTTCACCTGCCATAACAATCGGGATTCCCGGTGGGTAAACATATATATGCTGTTTTGCACTCTGCCCCAGTAAAGCCGACACCTCATTTTCCTCACACACAGGCAATTGTATCATCTCTTCAAAATGTTCATCTATCTGCACGAGCGTTTGGTAAAGATGCTCAAATTCGTCCTCACTGTCCATGGCCGTCGATATAAGAACAACATGATGAAGCCCTGACATCTCGCATACAATGTTTCCGGTTTCATCCAGCGCTTTCTCCAGATTCTGCCCGGACATCGGTTCGTCTGCAGTAAGCACAATCCTGGAAATATCATAATCATATGCCCCTGCATTTTCCGCCTCCTCCATTCCAAGCAGCCTTATATGTCGTAAATGACTTACGTCCCTCCGAAACTGTTTTAAACATCTGAGATAATCACCATAATCCTGTTCCTGTGCCCATGCCACAGCACACTCCATACTGCAAAGCATAGGATAAGACGGGGATGAACTCATATAATATGACAGATATCTGCGCACTGCATCATGATATTTCTCATTCGTCACATGCAGCACTGCCGTCTGCGTCAATGACGGCAATGTTTTGTGGAGACTTTGTATTACAATATCCGCATGTGCCACGACCGCAGATTTTGGCATTTCCCGCATAAAACAAAAATGCGCCCCATGCGCTTCGTCTACAATAAGCGGAATATCATACCGCTCCAATATATCCTTAATGCCGGCAACATCCGACACAATCCCCTCGTATGTCGGACTGGTAATAACAACTGCCCTGACACCGGGATTCTCCCGGCAAAGTACTTCTATTTTCTCCGGACACACCGCCCCATAAATATCCTCTGAGAGTCGCTGCGGTTCCGCAAAGACCGGTGAAAGTCCCAACAGCTCCACTGTGTGATAAACCGATTTATGGCAATTTCGGGCAATTACAATATCATGCTTTTCCGAATTATCAAATACATGATTCCTCCCGTCATCCCTGCGACAACAGGCAGTGATAGCCGACATAATTCCACAGGTTGACCCATTCACCAGATAATAGCTTCCACAGGTTCCATATATGCGTTTCAGCTCCTCAAGAGAAGCCTGAATGATTCCTTCCGGATGATGCAAATCATCCAATCCCGGAACCTCCGTCACATCAAAGCACATCACCTGCTCAAGCATTTTGTTCACCGTGCCCTGATTTCCCGGTTTTCTCTTATGCCCCGGCATATGCCACGGATGATGTTCTTCATTCAGATACTTTTCCAGCTCTTCTGTTATGTATCTTCTCATTTTTTCCTCCAAGTACATCCTGCTTTACAGCATCCTCCGACTAGGTCAAATCCACATGCTCCACATCAGCCAGATTAATCTGCATCAGCTCATCCTCCTTGAAGCTTGCCTCCTTGACCAGACGATTCGCCTGATTATTGATTACATTATCCAGATAATTTCGTACAGACCTTGCATTTCCGAAATTGTCCGGCGGACATGCCAATACCTGTTCGAATCTTTTTTTCACAAAATCCAGTGCATCATTACTGAAATGATAATCCAGCTTGGATGCGCGGTTGGTCATAATTTCTATCAATTCCGAAGCACTGTAGTCCGGGAACTCAATCGTCCTGTTAAATCTGGAGCGAAGTCCCGGATTGGCATCCAGAAAATCCTGCATTTCATCATGATATCCGGCCGCAATTACAATCAGATCATCTCGATAATCTTCCATCGCTTTATTTAAGATATCTATCGCCTCTTTACCGAAGTCTCCATCCTGTTTTCCACTGGCAAGTGCATAGGCCTCATCGATAAACAGAATACCTCCTTTTGCCTGCTCCACAACTTCCATGACCTTCTCACCGGTCTGTCCCATATAGCCGGCCACCAGACCGGAACGGTCAACCTCCACCAGATGACCTTTTGATAAAATACCCAAACCATGATATATCTTAGACAATATTCTCGCAACCGTCGTCTTTCCTGTTCCCGGATTTCCCAGAAATACCAGATGATTTGTTGTAGGCGGAAGCTGAAGTCCCTTTTCCTGTCTGATACGACATATTCTGAGAAGATTAACCAAATTGTTTACTTCTTTTTTCACGCTCTCCATACCGGTCAACTGATTCAACTCATCCAACAGAGCCTCAAGGTTAATTTCCTCTGTTCCCACAACCTTTTTCATGTCCTTCTGCACATTTGCATTATTGTCATATGCCATTATGTTTGGCCGGTTCTCTGTGTTGTTTTGATTCATATCTTCCGTTTTATCCACCGATATTTCATCGGAATCATGACCAAGTATATTCCGGCGAAACATCCGATTGCTTTTTTCTTCGGAAACCTTATCATCACGATATACTCTGTCACCATTCATCATATCATTTGAAAGGTGATATGGTTTTCTGTCACTCGTAACATACTCCGGCAACGGTTCCTGCTTAACTTTACTTCCCGGCTTAAATTCTATAGTTGGTTTATATTCGTTCATTTTTCCGTTGATAGAATCTATATTTTCTTTCAACATCATAATATAAGAGGACAACGCTTCAATCTCTCCCTGGAGAACATCCTTGTTGCAGGCAATAAAATCATTTCCGATATAATTGAAAGTTGTAACATATAACGACAACAAATCATAGTATCCGTTACTGATTTCTCCGGTTTCCGGTCCGATATTAGAGCGCACAAAAGGTTCAAGAGAAAGCGGTGCCCTCTCCTTGATTGACTCTCCTTTTAAGCCCCATTTGTCGGCATATTCCGACACCAGCTTGTCATACAACTGCAACCCCATCAGAGAATTGATATAGCGAATCTCCTCTTTGGATATTTTTCCATCTGAATAAGCAAGATAAATCAAAAAATTCAGCATATCCGTGTGAAACGCCTCCTGCAGAGACACCCGTCCATCCGTCCGGATAAACTCTGCATGTCCAATGCTTTCTGCACGTTTCATGCACAGATTATACATCATCCTGCTCTCTTCTTTTACTTTTACAGCACTAAATCCCCACTCCATCTTATCTTCCTCTACATACCCTGTAATTCATGATATAGCCGTGCAACGGGAAGCCCGACCACATTATTATAATCGCCTGTAATCCCTTTGACAAAGCGTGCAGCTCCACTCTGTATTCCATAAGCCCCTGCCTTGTCCATCGGATCTTTCGTTCTAATATATTCCCATATCTCTGCGTCTGTCATGGGATAAAATGTAACTGTTGTACACTCATGAAAACTCTTCACCTT
Source organism: uncultured Clostridium sp. (assembly GCA_945836785.1). Next base: position 1,332 of record CAMAMD010000065.1, on the reverse strand, counting down.
AAGCAATTCTCCATCCGTCTTATCAGCACGAATATCCGATTTCGGTTTAACCAAAGTCACTCCCGTATAAACCTCATGGGAATTCCCCTGCAATTCGTGAAGCATCTCATAAGCTGCCTCCTGCGTACCCGGCTTTCCCAAAATCCGACCGCCTACAGAGACTACCGTATCGGCACCAATGACAATGACCGAATCCGTCGATTCCTTTATATTATTTCCATATTTTTCCGTATATATCCTGTATACATCCAAAGCTTTTTGCCGGGAAAGTTCCTCTACAACCTCAGCGGGCTGTGTTTTCGTGATAACCTCTTCTATTTCAGATACAATCACCTGAAACTCATATCCCAAAAGTGCAAGCAGCTCCCGTCTTCTCGGTGAGGCGGATGCCAATACCATTTTATTCATCACATACACCTTTTCATAATCTGAATATTACTGTTCACTATTCCTATTATATACATCACTGAGTTTATCTGCAATTCATTTTTTACGTCTATTTCATATGTTCATTCTGAAACAAATAATCTCATATGCAGACAATATGGCAGGCATATATGTATAATTTGGAAAACATGCCCCCGCTCGTTGCTCACACAACGTTCTTCCCCTATTATACATATAAACCTGCCATATTATCTGAATGTAACATTCTATTCCAAGTGCCAATCAATGAAAATATATATTATCCGAACAGGCTAACCTTTCCGGTACACCCTTCATTGATTACATAATATGCCGCGAAGTCTTCAGTCTTAATGTAAATCTGCATAGACTGAATCGGTGCAACCTCCTTGCGGAAATAATCCTCTTTTATTCGTGCTTCAATACGATCCATGTTTGTTTCATATTCACGATACTGTACAAATATCTCCGACTTGACTTCCGCTGTCTTTTTTGTCTCTGTGCTCTCGTCCTTCATATTTCATCACCCCAACCATAAAAACATACTCTACAGATACTTATACATTTATAATCCTACAATGGACGATTCCGATTATCCTGTATATTTTCCCTCTCATACACATACATAATTTTCAAATTTACTACAGGATAATCAGGCTCATCCATTCCCCCCACATTATATTAACCTTTCCACCACAGTGCTACTATGTACTCCAGTCCCCATTGATTTATATAACAGAGCTATAAATTTCTGTTATATAACAAAAGACATGATAGAGACTATCATGCCATAAAATCAAATAACAACGTATGTTATGCAACTGGCTGACATTTTACAGTCCCTATAGCTTTGCGTCACAGATTTTCATCTGTTTTGCCAAAAGATTAATTTATATGTATTATACCATACTTGTATTATACTGCAAA
>CAMAMD010000064.1 GCA_945836785.1 uncultured Clostridium sp. | reverse complement strand
CCAGGCTGTCCGCTATATTATACAACTGTTGAAACACAACACTTCCAAGCAAAGGCAGACAGAACTTCCACAAAACTTGTTCCGGTTTGCCCACTGTCAAATCCTTATTCATCCTGTCATGTGCCTCCTAGTATCTGCTCAGATCATCATCCTGTAAATCCTTAAATTTATTTGACATATATCCTGTCGAAATCAGATCCGTTATTCCGCCAAACGCCAGACCAATTCCAATCACCCTAAGAAGAATATTACCCGTTTCAAACGGATTAAATACAGCCAACAAACCTACGACAATTGTAATAGCTGCCATAATCATTATGCCAATCCAATTTCCCCTGTGGGAACGGCACAATTCAATTGCCTGTTCCAATTTGACAAGACCGCTTATCAAAACGACAATGCCCAAAACCACCGGAATAAAGGAAATAAGCACCTTCGCCACCAGTGCTGCAAAGATAATCATAAGAATTCCCGTAACCAGATCCATCGGGGAAGCATACTCATTTAATCCGTATTCCGAAGTTCTTTTTGAGTGCCCAATTACACCACAATATCTGAGAATACGAAGCAATCCGCAAATTACCAGGACAATAGATATCACATATGCAATTGTGTTCTGTGTTGCGGATGGAAAAATCACCAATACCACACCGGCAATAATCATGACGATGGAACGGAAAACCATCTCGGTTTTGAATTTTGTAAATAAGTTGTCCATACATTCTTCCTTCTTTCTTATCATTTATTCATCATAGATTCCTAAAATCTTTATATCATTATACACCCGAATTTGATTCAAGGTATCCAAAATAACATCCATCCTCTTTCGTAAACCATCTATCTCAATATAAAAATTATATGTTCCCATCTCCTGCTTCGTCGGACGTGACATGATAGAAATCAGGTTTATCTGATTCTCATAAAAGCTTCTTAAGATCGCATACAATATTCCTGGTCGATCAACCGCAGGCATAATATACACCGGCATACGAACTTTCTCCTTTTTTTCCAGACTGTACACCAGTTGTTCAGGCTGTTTGCTGCCAAATATATCATCATTGATGCACTCTTTACCAAAAATTACAAATCTCGTATAATTGCTGCCTGCATCAGTGACATTCTCTACCACAAACCGTGTCTCATTTTCGGTAATATGCTGTGGAACAATGGCAGCCGCTCCACGTGTTTCACCGATATTATAATACGACTCCATATTACTTTCGGTTGTTACTATTTTTACATTCTTCATGGAATTTATGAATTGTCTGCACTGTCCGTTTGCTTTAAACTGAACATACAATGTATGAATATCTTCAAGCTTATCAGCATTTGCAACCAGAGAAAACTGTACCGGAACTTGTGTCTCATCAATAATATGCACATCCTTTTCCAACAAAAGATCCAGTGTCCGCATGACATATCCATCCAGTGTGTTTTCAATAGGAACAATTCCAAATTCACAGCTCTCATCCGTCTGCTCACATACCTTGGCAAATACATCATCAATGGTAGCACAGTAAACTGCTTCTAATCCATAATCTCGTCCGCGGTTATCCCTGCTCTCACCCTGATGTTCCATATATCGTTTATTATATTCAGCATACGCCTTGTCACAGAAAGTCCCTTCCGGGCCAAGTACCGCAATTCTCATCCTCTGCACCATCCTGATTTCATATTCTATCTTATTCTTAAACCGAAGCTACTGCTCCAATCTTTGCAGCAGATATGGTATCGCTGCCTCAAAATTAACGCCATATGTTCTGTGTTGCGGATCCTCGGCGGTAAGCCTGATTGTTTCAGCTGTATAATCAACTGCAATCGCAAAGCTATCCTCCACAGATTTACCATTCATCAGAGCACCTACACAGACACTTGCGTAAATATCTCCCGTTCCATGGCACACCATAGGATAACGCTTGTTATAATAGTTAAAGAAAACATCCTTTTCCCTGTCATATCCCATAATACCCATTTTATCCTCGGTTAAACTTATACCCGTCAATACACATACCCGGGAGCCCAACTCAGCCAGTGCTTTCAGCATATCTTTGACATAGCTTTCATCGTATATATCCCGATATTCTCTGCCAGTCATAAGGGCTGCCTCCGTCAGATTCGGCAATATGATATCGGCCTTGCCGCACAGTTTTTTCATTCCCTGCGCAAAATCCATATTCAAAGCCGGATAAATCTTACCGTTATCTCCTATAACCGGATCCACAATAATTTGATTATCATTTCTGCCAAACGCTTCAAAAATGCCCATAACCAGATCTATCTGTTCCAACGAACCCAAATATCCCGTGTATATCGCATCAAAATCAATTTGTGAAGCCTTCCAATGTGCAATAATCGGTTCAATCTGATCTGTCAGATCCTTAAAAGTAAAGCCGGAAAACATCGTGTGTGTCGATAACACAGCCGTCGGTATAATACAGGTTTCCACGCCCATGGCCGATATGATGGGAAGTGCCACTGTCAGAGAACACTTTCCCAGACACGATATATCCTGAATACTCAATATTCTCTTCATAAAATATTTCCTTTCTATCGGGTAACAACAATGATACTTTACACAGGATGATAAAACAATATAATATCCTCGTATTCATTTTCCCCGTTCAGAAATCCTCCCGGTATCGTTCCGATTTTCTCAAATTCAAGTTTTTCATATAAGGCAACCGCCGCAGCGTTGGATGCAACCACGGCATTGAACTGCAAGATTTTAAAGCCCTTGCGCCCGGCCATATAAAGACAATCCCGCACCAAAGCCTCCCCGATATGTTCTCCTCTCACATCTTTTGCAACCGCATAACTCGCATTCGCTATATGTCCGCATCTGCCAATATTATTCGGATGCAAAATATAAACGCCCAAAATCTTACCGTCACGTTCAGCTACACCTGTATAAGTCTGGGTTGCAAAAAACTCCATTGCTTCATCATCATCCAGCAGGGTATCAATCTGAGGGAAAGCATTTCCTTCCTCTACAACCTGATTCCATATTTCTCTGATTGCAGTCACATCCTGCTCATTAAAGCCCCGCACCATTATATGTTCTTCCGTATGATCTTCACTCATTTCCTTATCCTCATTTTATGTTCTGTGTACAATATCTGTACATATTTCATCAGCAACGTATCTCTCCGGTAATCCCGTAAACTATATCCACTCGTAATTACCACCTGTAATAGCCAAACTAAGCAGCATATCCATTTTCTCTACATCTTCACCTGTCACAATCTGCATCAGTTTTGCAGTGTCCTGTACAGCATGCATATCTTCATCCGGTCCTATTTCCAAATCAATATCCTGCTCGCAATACGGACAGGCTGTTTTTTCTGCCGTCTCAATTGACAAAAATCTGCTTCCACAAGTTACACATTCATAATATCCGCACCGCTTCGTACCATCCGGAACATAATACATATGATTTCCTCCACAAATCAAAAACTATTTTTCGTGTTTTTTTACCATATCTCATTATATTTATAATCTTCCATACTATACACCAAATCGGGCGTTTAAGCAAGTTTTCCGGTCAAAACATCCATATGGTCACACAGATAATTTCTCAAAAGTTGCATTTCCTCCAACGCAATGCAGCTCTTTGCCATATTATTACCCAGTCTATTATACGCATCATCCTGCTCCACCATCTCATAAACAGCATAAAACGGCATCCAACACACACTGCTTATCTCAGACCGCTGGTAAATGATTTCTTCTGCAGGAATATCACGCATCATAACATACACGTTGCTTACCTGATTATCCGAAAAGATTGTATCATGAAACTGTTTTTGATAAGCTTTTCTCCTTTTCCCGCAAAAGTGAAGCTCTGATGCTGTAGCCGTGATACCGAGCTCCTCCTGCAATTCCCGCAAAGCAGATTCAACATATCCACATCCGGCCGGAATATGCCCTGCACTGGAAATATCCAGGCACCCCGGATGTGAATCCTTATCCGGGCTTCTTCGCTGTAAAAGAAGCTCAACACCTGCAAGCATCCGCCGTGGCATACAATCATCTTCTTTCAAATCAATTCGTTTGTCAGTTTGTTTTATAATATGTTCCTCACGCAATCTCGCTACCCATACATGGGATGTTCTGTGTCTAATTCCCTCCTGATGAGCCTTCTCACGGTCAACAGTCTGTCCGGTTGGTACACCATTCTCATCCACAATATCCAGTATTTCCATCATTTTCTCCCAGCTTAACCATAGGTTTTTATTATAGAATCCATTATAAGACCATGTCGAATTTTATCAAGATTTTTTTGAAAAAACTGTCGCACAAAATGATATGGCATATCTGTCTGTATATGTAGGAAAACACTCTCACGTTCAGTTGCTTACGCAGCAGTACTAAGTTCGAAAATATCTCACTAAGTACTGGCATTCGCAAAAGGTTTTTCTACATATACAGACAGACATGCCATATTATTTTAGTTCGACTGTCCTTTTTTATTTACTTTCCACACATAGCCAAAAACATTTCATGGCAACGGGTATCATTTGTCAGTTCCGGATGAAAAGCCACACCAATCTGATTCCGATATCTGACACCCACTATATTACTTCCGGTTTTATCTCCCGGCTGTTTATCTATCTCAGTCAAAACATGAACTTGTTTATTCACACTATCAGACTGCAGATTTGTCATAACCGGTTCTGATGACAGCTCGTATCCCTCCGAAACACCCTCAATATATGGTGCCCGAATAAATTCAAGCGGAAACAACGTATCTTCTTCTGTTGCACCAATCAATCTCCCCTGATATGAAAAGCTTCCCAGCTGTCTTCCGTATGCATTACGCCGAACCGAGACAGGTAATGTTGCAAAATAGGTTCTCGGATCATTTTCCAGATGTTTTGCAAGCAGAATCAATCCTGCACAGGTTCCCAGCACCGGCATATCATTTTCGAGATGTGCTTTGAGTGTATCAAACATATCCAGTTCTCTCAGGAGTTTTCCCTGTACGGTACTCTCTCCACCCGGCAGTATGATACCCTGAAAATCCCTGTCCAGATCACTTTTTTGTCTCAGTTCAATACATTCTGCACCGAGACGTTCCAGCATATGTTCGTGCTCGATAAAAGCGCCCTGAACCGCAAGTACTGCTATCCTCATCCTATTTGCCCCTTTCAGCCATCAAAAGTTCAATCTCCTGCTCATTGATTCCGACCATAGCCTCTCCAAGATCCTCTGACAGCTCGGCAATCAGTTTCGCATCTGTGTAATTTGTTACTGCCTTAACAATAGCATTTGCTCTCTTCTTCGGATTACCTGACTTGAAAATACCTGAACCTACAAACACACCCTCTGCACCGAGCTGCATCATGAGTGCTGCATCTGCAGGCGTAGCTACACCACCGGCTGCAAAGTTTACAACAGGAAGCTTACCATTTTCATGTACATACTGTACAAGATCATATGGTACACGAAGCTCCTTGGCAGCATCGAAGAGCTCATCCTCGCGCATAGATGTCAGTCTTGCAATCTCACTGTTCATCATTCTCATGTGGCGGACTGCCTGAACCACATCACCTGTACCCGGCTCACCCTTTGTTCTGATCATAGATGCACCCTCGTTGATTCTTCTGAGTGCCTCTCCCAGATCCTTTGCACCACAGACAAAAGGCACCTTGAACTTTGTCTTGTCGATATGATAAACATCATCAGCCGGTGAAAGTACTTCGCTCTCATCGATATAATCAATTTCAATAGCCTCAAGCAGCTGTGCCTCTACAAAATGTCCGATACGGCATTTTGCCATAACAGGAATGGAAACAGCCTCCTGAATACCCTTAATCATCTTCGGATCACTCATTCTGGATACGCCGCCTGCAGCTCTGATATCAGCAGGAATTCTCTCGAGTGCCATGACAGCACATGCGCCAGCCTCCTCAGCAATCTTTGCCTGCTCCGGTGTTGTTACATCCATGATGACACCACCCTTGAGCATCTGTGCCAATTCTTTATTAAGACCCCATCTGTTTTCTGAACTCATATTTTAATATCCTCCTAATCAAATAAATTGAGGACATTCTAAGCCTATGTGGCATTATTATAAATCCCCATTAGCATCTTTTTTAATATGGTCAGTATATTATTTTAATATGGTCAGATAAAATCTGGATATGTTCAGTTTGAAATTATATATCATATTCAGTGATTTAAAAGCACAATACAGAAGGTACAAGAGAATAAAAATATATTGGTATATTCCTTGTCATTTTACATATACTTTCATCAACATACGATGATTGCTCCGCATATACTGCCATATAAAACCATATACAGCGGACTGTCAATCTTTTACAGGAGGTAATGATGACCCTGAAAACTAATATTCTTCGATTTATCAGCATATCTGTCCTGGGCGTCCTGCTTCATTTCACCTATGAATGGTCAGGGCAAAATCCGGCGGTTGCATTATTTTCAGCCGTAAATGAGTCTACTTGGGAACATCTGAAGCTGCTGTTCTTCCCCATGCTATTGCTGACTTTTATTGAATTAACGCTCATACGCGGCAAGCTTCCTGACAACTATCTCCAGGCAAGAACACTCGGTATTTTATCCGGAATGGCATTTATCATTATTACCTTCTACACATTATGGGGCGTTCTTGGCAAAATGCTTGAATTTGTCAACATAGCCATCTATTTTCTGGGTGTTATATTTTCACTCCTGTGTGAAAATAAATTGTACAACAGTCATATAAAAATCAGCCGTTTCACGTCCGCATGCATCCTGGCAATACTGACCGGTGCATTTTTCGCATTTACACGCCAGGCACCGGATATTGGTCTGTTTTTTGACCTCGCGAAACATCCGGTATTGTAACAAAAAAAGAGGGTATTAAAAGCCAGCGTATGACTTGATAATACCCTCACATATCAATTTGCGAATTGATTTTCAGCAAACTATTTTAATAATTCTCTGCCTTAACCTGGAAGTAGCTCTGCGGATGGTTACATACCGGGCAAACCTCCGGTGCTTTCTTGCCTACACAGATATGTCCACAGTTTGCACACTGCCATATAACATCGCCATCCTTAGAGAATACAAGGTCGCCCTCAATGTTGGCAAGAAGCTTTCTGTATCGCTCCTCATGCTCTTTCTCTATAGCAGCAACACCTTCGAATAATCTTGCAATCTCGTCAAAGCCTTCTTCTTTTGCTTCCTTTGCAAATGTTGCATACATGTCTGTCCACTCGTAATTCTCGCCCTCTGCAGCTTCCTTGAGGTTATCGATCGTTGAACCAATACTGCCTCCATTTAAAAGCTTGTACCACATTTTTGCATGCTCTTTCTCATTATTTGCAGTCTCTTCAAATATATTTGCAATCTGAACATAGCCATCCTTCTTCGCTTTTGATGCAAAATAAGTATATTTGTTTCTTGCCTGTGACTCACCTGCAAATGCAGTCATAAGATTCGCTTCTGTCTTTGATCCCTTTAATTCCATGATAATTTCGTCCTTTCATACATAAATATATTCTATCACAAAATACTCTCTATCTGACTGACTGGTCATTTTGTATTTACTATTCTATTTCTATACAAAAATGACATAAAGAGTTATTTTGCACCCCAAATTAGTATACAAAATTTTGTAAAAATTTTCTATACACAAATTTTCCTACCGGAGATATTTTTACAGGAAAATATTTCTAAAAAATAAAGCTTTAAATAAATTATCTATAAGAGATTCATTTTTCCAAAAACTTCTGCGGTTTTATCCTGAAGATTCCGTATAGCATTCTCTTTCTGCATGGAAACTGCCA
>CAMAMD010000063.1 GCA_945836785.1 uncultured Clostridium sp. | reverse complement strand
AAAATCTGCATTTACGGTTTTATAGGGCAGAGGATACATATGCATAGGACATACGTCGGCAAATGCGGCATAGTCAAAATTTCCGGTGCTGTGATATTCTTCAATCAGCTTGTAAGCATGCATATCTAGAAGTTGTTTCATGAGCCGGTAGTCAAGGATGATGACAGGCATATGTTCTATGTCGCGAAGCATATTTCCTGAATCCATGTAGCCATCACATTTGATTGTCTTTGTATTGTATCTCAGCTCTATTTTGTAGCTGTGCCGGTCCGTAAGATTTCTGTGTGCAATGTATGTTACAAGGCATATAAGCAAAAATGTAGCAAGGAATATTCCCGGCATCTTATATTTCATGATATTGTTAGGCGGTATATGGATACATGCCAGTACACCATATAGCAGTATCATGGATGACAGGATTGCAATAATATGGAACAGATTCTTTTTAATCCGAGTTGTTCCGAAGTAGCCGCATATCATAATTATGTATATGGAAACATATAATATGTGATGTATCAGTCTGTTATGATTCAGCATAAAAATATATTCTGCTTCGGTCATGATTCCGGTAAGGAAAGACCAGAATAGAATTCTCCGTATTCGGATAGGCATATGCAGAATACAGGATGCCAAAATCAGTACAGACAGGTTAATCAGGATATTACAGCCCAGCATGACATCGGCATATACGGTATATGTCATGTTCACCTCCCCGGTTCTTTCACTAGATTATAGATGGTCTGTATTAAAAAAAACGTCGTTTGATGTAATGCAATTTCTAATAATTTCGCAGGCAATCGACATATTTGAGTGACGATATATTCGACAAAAGTCTGTGGATATGTTGATTTTTTGTTGATAATGAATTATTTTCGGAGGACAATATGAATATGGACGAATCGAAGCTGAGCACAGAATTAAATCTCGCCTTGCAGACGCCTTATGATGAGCGCGTTAATTCAATGGATTTAAATGTGGGATATAATGAAGAATTTCGAGAATGGGAGCTGATTGTCAGATATACGGGAGATATAGAAGATATAAGCAATGCCCTGGATTTTACATATACAGAATTATTAAATGGATATGCAATCATTCGTATTCGCAGCGAAGATATTGCAACACTCACAAATTTTCCACAGATTATTTTTGTCGAAAAACCAAAACAATTGTATGCAGAACAGTATGATATTGCTCCTTTGCAAAATCAACGGTATGTAAGTAATTACCGTGCAGGAAATATTCAGGGATTTGACCAGTCCTGTATGGGACTGGTTCAGATAGAACCATGGAATCTGACCGGTACCGGTATGTTGGTTGGGGTTATCGATTCCGGTATTGATATCAGACATCCGGCTTTTATTCGATCAGATGGCAGTTCAAGGATTTTAAGCCTGTGGGATCAAAGTATACAGGGAAATCCACCGGAGGGTATGACGATCGGTGCTGTTTTTACAAAGGAAGATATAGAACATGCATTGCAGGATCCGTCGGCAAATATCATGTCTTATGATAACAGCGGACACGGAACCGGCGTCAGTGGCGTTGTGACTGCCTGCGTGCCGGATGCAGATTTAATTGTTGTGAAGTTGAATGCGGATGATGAGGGAGGGTTTCCGAGAACGACAGCCCTAATGCTTGCGGTAGATTATGTGGTACGTTTTGCGATAGAACGTCAACGTCCGTTGGTTGTTAACTTAAGTTTTGGAAATAACTATGGAAATCATAACGGGAATTCTGTTTTAGAGGCATATCTTGATTCCCTGGCAGGTATCGCACGTCTTACAATTGCGGTTGGGATGGGAAATGACGGAAACACGGGAAGGCATATCAGTACGGAGCTTGAACGTGGAATTGAAAAAAATATAGAAATACAGGTGCCGCCATATATGACGGCTTTTAATCTTCAGGCATGGTACAGCTATTCGGATGAGGTGGATTTATCCCTGATTACACCAACGGGGGAAGTGATTGGGCCTTTTTCAAAATATCAGGAGGTCATGTCTTACACACTAACTGATATGTATATTCAGGTCTTGCATGGATATCCCACACCGATTAACAGAAATCAGGAAACATATATATCGATGATTCCAAAGCAAACCTATATTCGAGAAGGAATATGGACTGTGCGGATATTACCCCGCAGTGTGAGAGAGGGAAGATTTGATATGTGGCTTCCTGTTGAGGCCAGTACCAGTTCAAATGTACATTTTCTTGCTTCAACACCGGATACATCCATGTCAATACCGGCAAGCGCATCTACGGTTATCAGCGTCGGGGCTTATAACTCGAAAACATTTTCGTATGCACCGTTTTCAGGCAGAGGGTATACTGTCGGAGGTGTCGTCAAACCGGACATTTCCGCTCCGGGAGTAGACATAGATGTGCCGATACCGGGAGGGGGACTTGTTTATGTGTCGGGAACATCCTTTGCAACCCCTTTTGTAGCGGCCGGAGCAGCCATGCTGATGCAATGGGGAATAGTGGAGAATCATGACCCGTATTTATACGGAGAAAAGGTGCGGGCTTACCTTATAAAAGGAGCGAGAACGCTTCCGGGGTATGTCACATGGCCGAATGAACAGCTTGGATGGGGGACTCTCTGCGTGAGAGACAGCATTCCACAGTAAAATGTCGTTTTATGGTGTTATGTTGTGTTTTAATATGTTTTATGATAAATTAAAAGAACGAAACAAATATTTTTATGTCGATACATAAAATTAACGATAGAGATGGTTTACATATGAAAAATGTTGTAGTGGGCGTGCTTGCTCATGTTGATGCAGGGAAAACGACACTGTCGGAAGCAATTTTATATAGTACCGGAGAGATACGCAATCTGGGCAGGGTAGATAACCGTGACACGCTGCTGGATCATGATGTTCAGGAACGCGAGCGGGGAATTACGGTATTCTCCAAACAGGCTGTTTTTGAGACGGAACATCTGCATGTAACATGGCTGGATACACCGGGACACGTGGATTTCTCCGCGGAGATGGAGCGTACCTTACAGGTTTTGGATTATGCTGTACTTGTTATCAGCGCTTCGGATGGAATACAGGGACATACGAGAACACTGTGGAAATTGTTGAAACAATATGATATACCTTTATTTATTTTTGTCAATAAGATGGATCAGCCTGGAAATCAACGGGATAAGATTATGGAGCTTCTGCAAAATGAAATCTTCGAGGGTTGTGTGGATTTTACTGACTTGACGGCTGAGGTTTTGGAGGAGCTGGCTGTTTTGTCTTCAGATGAAAATATATTGGAACGGTATCTGGAAGATGGAGTTCTTTCCGATGAACAGATAGCCCAGATGATAACATGCCGGAAAATTTTTCCGTGCCTGTTTGGCTCGGCACTCAGGTTAGAGGGTATTGACGCATTGATTGATGTTATGGACCGCTTTATGCAGTCTCCGGAGTATCCTGATACATTTGGGGCAAGAATCTATAAAATAACCAGAGATGAGACTGGAAACCGGATGACACATATGAAAATCACAGGAGGAATGCTCCGTGTGAAAGATACTGTTATGGATGAAAAGGTGAATCAAATACGTATCTATACAGGAAATCGATATGACAGTGTCAATGAAGCCGAAGCAGGAATCATATGCACAGTGACGGGACTTACACATTCTGCTGCCGGGCAGGGAATTGGCTTTGATTCGGGGCGAACCATGTTTCTTATAGAACCTGTGCTTACTTATAAAATGTCTCTGCCTGATACTGTAAATACCAGACAGATATATCCGTCAATAAAGCTTTTGGAGAAAGAATTACCGGAGCTTAATGTGACATGGAATGAACAGACAGAAGAAATCGGTGTAAAGCTGATGGGTCAGGTACAACTTGAGATTTTAACAGGTATTATAGCCAAGAGATTCGGATTTACACCATCATTTGATACGGGTACGATTACATATATGGAAACAATCGCAAGTCCTGTTATCGGTGTGGGACATTTTGAACCCTTAAGGCACTATGCTGAGGTGCATCTTTTGCTGGAACCGGGAGAAACCGGAAGTGGAATCCAAATTACTGCAAACTGCAGTGAAGATATTCTGGATAAAAACTGGCAGCGATTGATTCAGACACATTTAAGGGAACGAAGTTTTATCGGTGTTCTGACAGGCTCCTATCTAACGGATGTCAAAATCACTCTGATAAATGGAAAAGCACATCAGAAGCACACGGAGGGCGGAGATTTCCGACAGGCGACCTACAGAGCTGTTCGACAGGGACTGATGCAGGCGGAAAGTGTATTGCTGGAACCATATTACAGTTTCAGGCTGGAAATTCCCGCAGAGATGGTTGGTCGTGCCATGACAGATATAGAAAATATGCATGGCGTCATGGATCCCCCAGACATAGTTGGTGAGCGTGCGGTTTTAACCGGACGGGGACCGGTGGCAACCATGCGGGATTATCAGATAAATTTAAATTCTTATACCCATGGGACAGGAACGATATCTGTTACTTTCAGTGGGTACGAGCGGTGCCATAATCCACAGGAGGTAATTGCAAGATGTGGATATGATCCGGAACAGGATATTGCAAACCCGGCATCATCTGTGTTTTGTTCCCATGGGGCAGGTTTTATTGTGCCATGGTATGAAGTTTCGGACTATATGCATGTATTTGATGATATAGAGAATTCATCGGATGAGATAAGACCGGTATATGGCCGTCCGGTAAATCAGTTTGATTACACGATTGATCTTGATGAGATAGATGCGATATTTGCGAGAACCTTTGCGGCAAATCGCAGGGAGGACAAGCATGCCGGATATAAGAAGAAAAAAGCACCGTTGACTGAGTATCGCAGTGTAAAGTCGTATCGCTCTGACAGAGCAAAGCTGCTTATGGTGGATGGGTATAATGTGATATTTGCATGGGATGAACTTCACGCTCTTGCACAGGATAATATCGATTCTGCAAAGGACAGGCTGCTGCATGTACTTTCTAATTATCAGGGCATGATTGATTATGAGATAATTCTGGTCTTTGACGGATATAAGGTAAAAGGCAATTGCGGAAGTACTGTTATGATGGATAATATCAAAGTTGTGCACACAAAGGAAAATGAGACGGCAGACCAGTATATCGAAAAATTCGTCCATGAAAATGCAGAGAAGTATGCAATTACGGTGGCAACCTCAGATGGTATGATACAACAGATTGTCCGAGGTGCGGATGGCCGAATTATATCATCAAGAGAGCTTAAGGATGTGATTGAGGAAGCTGCACGTTTGCTGCGGGATGAATATGATTTGAATTAGCATTATGGGAAAGCATATGGTATATATACTTGCAAAATGCGTAAAATAAAGCTATATATAAGTAAACTGATGAAATTTTAAAATATGAAGGATGATAATAAGGAGGATACGGATATGGCAGTAGAACATATTACAACAGAGGAGTTTGAGCAGAAGGTTTTAAAGGCAGACAGAACCGTGATGGTTGATTTCTGGGCAGACTGGTGTATGCCATGCAAGATGCTTTCTCCGATTATGGAACAAATAGCGGAGGAAAGAACCGATGTGCTTGTATGTAAGGTGAATGTGGATGAAAATCCTGATCTTGCTGTGCAATATAAGGTTATGAGCATACCATTTGTAGTTGTATTTAAGAACGGAGAGATATATAAAAAATCTGTTGGGGCTGTGCCGAAGAGTGAGCTTCTTGCATTGCTGGATTAAAAACCGGAGGATGATGACATGGTAGATATTTGTATTATCGGCGCTGGTACGGCAGGACTTTCGGCTGCTATATATGGTTTGCGTGCCGGAAAGTCGGTTCTGGTTCTGGAGGCTCTAAACTATGGAGGACAAATCATAAATACGCCTGATATAGAAAATTATCCGGGATTTCAGCACATTTCCGGTTATGATTTTGCGACATCACTGTACGAACAGGCAGATAAGCTTGGAATGAAATTGGTTTATGACAGAGTGAATGGTATATCCTGTGTCGATAGGGATTTTGTTGTGCAGGGTAATATAGAGGAATATCAGGCACATTCGGTCATCATTGCTACCGGCATGAAACGTCGCAAGCTGGATATACCGGGTGAAGATAAGTTCCGAGGACTCGGGGTGTCATACTGCGCAACTTGTGATGGCACGTTTTATCGCAACCGGACGGTAGCTGTTGCCGGCGGGGGAAATTCTGCATTTAGTGAAGCACTCTATCTGTCGGATTTTTGCAAAAAAGTATACCTGATTCACAGAAGAGATTCATTTAGAGGGGAACGCAGCACACTGGAAAAAATAAAACAAAAAGGAAATATAAATATCATTGAAAAAGCAACTATGCTTTCCGTCAATGGAACAGATGTAGTGTCATCAATCAGTTATCGGGATAATGAAACGGGAAATATTCACAAATTACCTGTAGACGGTCTGTTTGTTGCTGTGGGCAGTATGCCGGATACCGCGTATCTTGAGGGATTGGTGTCGATTGATGAAAAAGGATTTGTAGTAGCAGACGAGTCGTGCCGTACAAGCGTTTCAGGTATTTTTGTGGCAGGAGACTGCCGTACCAAAGCGATTCGTCAGTTGACAACAGCAGCGGCCGATGGGACTGTATCGGCGTTGGCAGCTTGTGAATATCTGAAATCATTATAATACAATTTTCAGAAATGATTTTTTGTCGATGTCAGTATGTCAGTTGTAGAACCCTTGGAATAGCAGACAACTTTGTTGCGTCCGGTTTGCTTTGCAACGTATAATGCCTTATCGGCCTGATGGATGGAATTTTCGTAATTCACATTGTCATATTCGGAAACGCCGACAGATACGGTAATCGGACATACTGTGTTATCGTATTCTATAATATGACTCCGGATTCTTTCTGCTACCAGTGCAGCCTCGTTTATGACGCAGTTTGGCATAATGACAATAAATTCCTCGCCACCCCAGCGTATCGTATAATCACCGCCGCGGGTGCAATTTTGGATGACTGTTGTAACCGCTTTCAAGACAATGTCCCCTTTATCATGTCCATAAGTGTCATTTACGTTCTTGAACCAGTCTATATCTACCATAAGCACGCTGATTGATTTTGAACGAACAAAGGTAAAAAGGTTTTCTTTGGTAATGTTGGTGATAATATTTCTGTTATAAACACCCGTCAGGGGATCAATAACCAAGGATGCCTCCATTTTTTTCCTAATAATATAATTATCATAGTATGAACTGCACATAACATAATTGCACGCAGTAATTGCAAGTATACATGGGATGCCGAGAGACAACATGATATCAATATTCTCATAGTGATTGAACAGATTGGAAATGAGAATATCAAAAATCAGAAGAACATGAGATATGGTGCAATATTCAAATGGTGCGGAAAAAGCAAGGGCAAGGAAAATTAAATGCATGATAATAAAGCCCTCGTTTGCATGGATTTTAATCGGAAGATAATAGATTGACCAGATTGTACACCACATAATCATATGGGCAATTATTTGAGATATAATGCTTATTATGCGATAGTCCTGTGTTTTTGCATTGATTAATATAAACAGCATCATCGGAATCAGAATTGAAAAACGGGGTATCAATGTCTCCTGGGCAAATCTTCCGAAAAGCTGACAGTCGGAAATGAAGTAAGTGATCGATGCAAGACAGGAAAGTATAACAGTATATGTATTTATCTTTCTGTAATAGTCAAATTTAGATTGCAGAAAAGCTTTGCGCTCTTCACCCTGTAATTTTATAAATGAATTCATATAAATCCCCCTGTTCTGTTGTAATGGAATTTATAAAAATCGCCGCTGGAGGCCAGGACGGCGTTCACCGT
>CAMAMD010000062.1 GCA_945836785.1 uncultured Clostridium sp. | reverse complement strand
ATTCCATTTCTGCCCCGCTTATGATGATGGTTATCTGAACCAGAGACCGATAGACGGCACCGTGGATGCATAGAATCAGCATGGAAGCCTGACCGAGATATTCTAATGGACGGCAATGCTCCAATAACAGTGCAAGCATTGAGCAGGCAGCACATCCTATCGTGGCTGTCACGAACCAGACACCGCGAGATGAGGCAATATGTGTAGACATATATAGACTGAGAGCGAACAGGATACAGCAAAGAAGTATTCTGTTCACTTTTTTATGCTTTAATATATATTCTGCCAGATTCTGCTTGGCACATAATTCTCCTGTTGCGACAAAAATCATATAGCGCAGTATTTTATCAATGCCCCAGAACATTGGCTGAAACGGGATAAAGATATAGATGGCTGTTGCAATCAGAATCAGACAGTAAACATGCTTTGTGCGGCAGCAGTTCATGAGCAGGTTATATATTATCATTGTCAGGAAAAAGCAAGGGATAAACCAAAGTGGAATATTAAAACTTATGGTTTCAAACTGCCCTTTCAACAATCCGATAAAAGCATGCAGTAATGTTTCATCGGAGGATTTGAAACGACGTTCTATAAAGTACCAAAATATCAGAGTGAGTACACCAAATGAAAAGTATGGTATAAGAAGCGTATAAGCCCGACGTTTGATGTCAGACATAATAGGACGCTTGTGATATACATATCCGGCGGCAAAGAAAAAAACGGCCATGTGAAAGGAATTAATCCAGTCATAGGAATACTGGGAATAACAGATATGCCCATAAACCATAAGGATAATGCCTATGCCCCGTAAAATGTCAATCCAGGATATTCGATTTGTGTTAAAATTCTTTGTATTCATATGGATATGCCAAAAATGAAAGCGGAGACGGCGGGATTCGAACCCGCGTGCCGGTTGCCCGGCTAACTGATTTCGAGTCAGCCCCGTTATGACCACTTCGATACGTCTCCATGTGTTAATATAACGAAACCAAAAAAGCTGAGAGTTTGGCTTCTTCCGATTTTGTCATGCTTAAAACCGACTTGCATAGTATATCATAAAAAAAACTGTTTTACAAGAAGTTGTATGTTGATTATTCAACTGACAAAAACTTTACTCTATTATGTTGATGAATAATAAAAATATAAGCTCCTACACGAAGGTGTTAGGGGCTGTCGCACGAAGGTCATATGGCATGTATATATGGATAATGGAGGAAAATCGTTTGTGAACGCCGGTACTTAGCGAGATAGAAAAAGAGCCACACTACAATACACAAAGTGTAAATTGCAGTGTGTGGCTCTTTTTCTGTCGAGTTTAGTACCGCTGCGTGAGCAACCGAGCGAGAGTGGGTTTTCCTCCATTATCCATATATACATGCCATATGACCTTCGTGCGACAGCCCTACTATCTTTGAAAGGAACTCACATAATTATTATTCATCAGAATGTGAAATTAGTATGAAATTAAACCATTTTATCTTGATATCCGTCTTTTGTTGTGCTAATATTTTTCGGTAACTTTGTAAAATCCATGATGAGTATGGTTTGTACAAAACAGGTAACTGTTTAGCGTGATTTTATACAGGAGGACAATATGTTACAGCTAAAAAATATAGTCAAGGACTATGCGGCTGGGGACCAGGTGGTACATGCCTTAAAGGGCGTCAGTATCAATTTTCGGGCAAATGAGTTTGTGTCGATTCTTGGACATTCGGGATGTGGAAAAACGACATTGCTCAATATTGTCGGTGGCTTGGACCAGTATACAAGTGGCGATTTGATCATCAAAGGGAAGTCCACAAAGCAGTATAAGGATAAGGATTGGGATGCATACAGAAATCATTCTGTGGGTTTTGTATTCCAGAGCTATAATCTGATTATGCATCAGAGTGTTCTGCAGAATGTGGAGCTGGCACTGACCTTATCGGGTGTATCAAAGGCAGAGCGCAGAAAACGTGCGAAGGAAGTTCTGGAGAAGGTAGGGCTGGGAAATCAGATACATAAAAAACCGAATCAGATGTCCGGTGGACAGATGCAGAGAGTCGCCATTGCGAGAGCTTTAATCAATGATCCTGAGATTTTGCTGGCAGATGAGCCGACCGGAGCACTTGATACCGAGACCAGCGTGCAGATTATGGATCTCTTAAAGGAAATTGCAAATGACAGGCTGGTAGTTATGGTAACGCATAATCCTGAGCTGGCAGAAAAATATTCTACGAGAATCATCAAACTGCTGGACGGAGAAGTGACGGATGATTCCATGCCGTACAGTGATGAGGAGGCAGCGGCTGAAACCTACGAGCAGGAGGATTCGAAGGATCTGAAACACAAGAGAATGACGTATGCAACAGCTTTGAACCTCAGCTTTAATAATCTTCTGACAAAAAAAGGCAGGACGATTCTGACAGCATTTGCGGGCAGTATCGGAATTATCGGTATTGCACTGATTTTGTCCTTGTCGGATGGATTTAGAAATTACATAAAGAGCGTTGAGGAAGATACTCTGTCGACCTATCCGTTGGAAATAACGGATGAATCAATTGATATGACTTCTATGATGAGCATGATGATGGGCACGGACATGAAGAGCGATGAAGAGCATGATATGGATAAGATTTATTCGAATAACTTCATAGGAGACTACATGAATACCATGCTGGGAGAAGTCAAGATTAACGATATGGAATCTTTCAGGGATTACATAGAGGAGGGTGATGGTCAGAAAATAAAAGACTACACCAGTGATATCATGTATACCTATGGCATTACAATCAATGCGTATAAGAGCGATACAGATGAGGAAATCTATCAGGTAAATCCGAGTACAGTATTTGATCGTATCGGATTTGGAACTATGTCTGAGATGTCCAGTATGGGAATGACTATGAACACCTCCGATGTATGGTCCGAGATGATTAGCAATCAGGAGCTTTTGGAAAGCCAGTATGATGTGGTTGCAGGAAAGTGGCCGGAAAATTATGATGAGGTTGTCCTGGTTGTATCAGAGGCAAATGAGATAACTGATTATGAGCTGTATGCCCTGGGACTCCGTAATATCAGTGAGCTTCAGGAGATGATGGGTGCTGCCCTCAAGGGCGAGTCAAAAACCTTTGATAACACTTCCTATACATATGATGAGTTGCTTGCTTTGACATATAAAGTAGTTCCGTCTTCGGATTTTTATCAGTATGATGAGAAAACGGGATGCTATGTTGACATGAGTGATGATGCAGATTACATGAAAGAAAAGATAGATAATGGTATAGAAATCAAAGTCGTTGGAATTGTGCGGCCAAATGAGGAGGCAACCGTACATTCTATCACAACGACAATCGGCTATCGCCATGATCTTGTGGAAAAACTGATGTCCATGGCAACAGAGAGCGAGGTCGGGAAGGCTCAGCTTGAAAATCCTGATATCAATGTATTTACCGGCTATGAATTTGGCACCGATTTGAATGAGGCAGCCAAAGAAGAGGCAGAAGAGTCATCTATGGAAATGATGGAAGAAATGGGACTTGCCGATATGTCTGAGGAGGAGTTGTATCAGTACATGGCGACTCTGCCGGCAGATGAACTGCAACAGTTTATGGAGAGTATGACTGCCACTGCGGAAACAGTAACGCAGAGTATGTCACTGTCAGATTTAAAGACGGTTGAGGATGCGACCTATGATGACAACCTGGTATCTATCGGAATTGCTTACGAAAATGACCCGAAGGTGATTCGTATCTATCCGATTGATTTTGAATCCAAGGAGAAAATCATAGATGTCATTGAGGAATATAATGATAAGATGAAAGCTGCAGGCGAGGATGAAAAAGAGATTTCCTATACGGATATGGTAGGAACAATGATGTCCTCAATCAGTACGATAATCAATGCGATATCCTATGTGCTGATGGCGTTTGTGGCTATTTCACTGGTGGTATCCTCCATCATGATTGGAATTATCACATACATTTCCGTACTTGAGAGAACCAAGGAAATCGGTGTGCTGCGAAGTATCGGTGCGTCAAAGAAAGATATTTCCAGAGTCTTTAATGCGGAGACTGTGATTATCGGTTTCGTTGCAGGTATGATCGGTATTATCGTGACGATTGTCCTGAATATTCCGATCAATATGATTATCAATCATCTGGCCGGACTGGAACATGTGGCAAAGCTTCCTTTGTACGGCGGAATTATATTGGTGCTGATCAGCGTGGTACTTACAATGATTGGCGGATTGATTCCTTCCAGAGTTGCTTCGAAAAAGGATCCTGTTGAGGCACTGCGGAGCGAGTAAGTGTGTTTAAAGACATAAATGTACATAGAACCCCATAGATTTATAATATATGTAAATCTATGGGGTATTTGTATGCTGAATTATATATGGGCATTTATGGTGATAGCGGGTGTACTGTACGGAGGTATACAGGGCGGGGTTGTGATTGGCAGTGTGGCAGATGGGGCACTGGATTCGGCAAAGGAGGCAGTGGAGCTGTGCATCGTCATGCTTGGCGTGGTGGGAATGTGGAACGGTATCATGAATATCGCCAAGGAGGCAGGTCTCATTGCCCGGTGGACAAAGGGCTTTGAGCCTGTCATCAGTTTTCTGTTTCCTCGGATACCGAAAAACCATTCTGTACGACAGGATATCGCAACAAATATGATTGCAAATATTCTGGGACTCGGCTGGGCTGCAACACCGGCGGGACTTACCGCAATGCGGGGACTGGCGGGGCTTGCCCGGGAACAAAAGCTGTGGCTTGCAGAGGGGGATGATATTGGGAACGAAAAGGGAAAAGGTGGTAACGTCGCCACGGATGAGATGTGTACTTTTCTGGTGATGAATATATCCTCGCTGCAGCTGATTCCCATGACAATCATTGCTTACCGGAGCCAGTACGGCAGTGCGGATCCGACTGCCGTGATTGGTCCGGGACTTGTGGCGACGCTTACTACGACGCTGGTGGCGGTGGTGTTTTGCAAGATCATGTGTAGCCGGAAACGGAAGGGATAAATGGTGAACACCGGGTAGGGGGATAGACTTTCCTTGCAGATATATCGCAAATATGCTAGAATTAGTTTATCTATGTATAATACTAAAAATAGGCATGCTATGTACATGCCATATATGTATGGAGGAAGAGTATGAGAACTTATCTGGTAACCGGAGGAGCAGGATTTATCGGCTCGAATTATATTCACTATATGTTTAAAAAGTATGATAATGAGATAAGAATAATAAATGTAGACAAGCTCACTTATGCAGGCAATCTGGAGAACCTGAAGGATATCGAGAACAGGGAAAACTATACATTTGTAAAAGCAGATATATGTGACAAGGAAGCAATCAGCAAGATATTTGCGGAAAACGATATCGACAGAGTGGTGCATTTCGCTGCGGAGAGTCATGTGGACAGAAGTATCAGAAATCCGGAGGTGTTTGTGGAGACGAACGTACTCGGAACGGCAGTTATGTTAAATTGTGCAAAAGCGGCATGGGAGCTGCCGGACGGAAGCTTCAAGGCAGACAAGAAGTTCCTGCATGTATCCACGGATGAGGTGTACGGTTCGTTGCCGGATGATGACAATGCATTTTTCTATGAGACATCACCTTACGAGCCACACAGTCCGTATTCGGCAAGCAAGGCATCATCCGATATGCTCGTAAAGGCTTATATGGATACCTACAAATTCCCTGCAAACATCACAAACTGCAGCAATAACTACGGACCTTACCAGTTCCCGGAGAAGTTGATTCCACTTATCATCAACAATGCATTGCAGGGTAAGAAGCTCCCTGTATATGGTGATGGCAAGAATGTACGTGACTGGTTGTATGTGGAAGACCATGCCAAGGCAATTGATATGGTGCAGGAGCAGGGCAGACTGTTTGAAACCTATAATGTGGGTGGACATAACGAGAAGCAGAATATAGAGATTATTAACATTATCATAGAGACTCTGCAGGAGATGCTTCCGGATGATGATCCGAGAAAGGCATTGGTATCGAAGGATCTGATCACCTATGTGGAGGACAGAAAGGGACATGACAGAAGATATGCGATTGCTCCTGATAAGATTAAGGCAGAAATCGGCTGGTATCCGGAGACAATGTTCGCCGAGGGAATCAAGAAAACGATTGCCTGGTTCTTTGAGCATGAGGACTGGATGAAGAATGTAACCAGTGGCGATTATCAGAAGTATTACACCAATATGTATGGAGAGTAAAATAATTGCAATATCATACAAGGTGAATGTGAAACTTATATCATGCTACAGACAAAAGGTATTGTTGCAGATCATAGATGATGAAAGGAGCAGCATATGAAGGGAATTATCCTTGCCGGAGGTTCGGGTACCAGACTTTACCCGCTCACAAAGGCTATTTCAAAGCAGATTATGCCGGTTTATGACAAACCGATGATATATTATCCGTTATCCACACTGATGCTGGCAGGTATCAGGGAGGTGTTGATTATATCTACACCGAGGGATCTGCCGGTGTTTGAGGAGCTGTTTGGGGATGGCAGCCAGCTTGGCATGAGCTTCTCCTATGCGGTGCAGGAGACACCGAGAGGACTGGCGGATGCGTTTATCGTTGGAGAACAGTTTATCGGAAACGATCATGTGGCACTCGTCTTAGGTGACAATATTTTCTATGGACAGAGTTTCTCAAAGGTGCTTAGGAATGCGGCGTCAAGAGAAAAGGGTGCGACAATCTTCGGATATTATGTGAAGGATCCGAGAGAGTATGGTGTGGTTGAATTTGATGAGAACGGTAAGGCACTTTCCATAGAAGAAAAACCGGAACATCCGAAATCAAACTATGCAGTGCCGGGACTTTATTTCTATGACAATGATGTTGTTGAGATTGCAAAGAACGTAAAGCCTTCAGCACGCGGAGAAATTGAGATTACATCTGTAAATAACGAATATCTGCGCAGAGGAGACCTGATGGTTGAAACGCTCGGCAGAGGATTTGCATGGCTTGATACCGGAAACCATGACATGCTCTTGGACGCAGCAGACTTTGTGTCTGCATTCCAGAAGCGACAGGGACTTTATATTTCCTGCATTGAGGAGATTGCGTACAAGAGAGGCTTTATTGACAGAGATCAGCTCTTAAAGCTGGCAGAGCCGCTTATGAAGACGGCATACGGACAGTATCTGGTTGACGTGGCGAACGGGCTGTAGATTTTAAATTTGAAGGGAACGATATGACTATGACAGAGAAATTTGGAAAGATAACAGTGGAAAATTGTGAAGTGGATGGTGTGGAGATAGAAGGTCTCAGGGTGATTACGCCATCTGTATTCGGTGATGAGCGCGGATACTTTATGGAGACATACAACTACAATGATTTTGCGGCAGCGGGCATTGACTGTCAGTTCGTGCAGGATAATCAGTCAAGTTCGAAGAAGGGCGTGCTTCGCGGTCTGCATTTTCAGATTAACTATCCGCAGGACAAGCTGGTGCGTGTCGTAAGCGGTGAAGTCTTTGATGTAGCAGTGGATTTGCGCGAGGGTTCAAAGACATACGGCAAGTGGTATGGAGTCAGACTTTCAGCGGAGAACAAAAAACAGTTTTTCATTCCGAAGAATTTTGCACATGGTTTTATCGTGCTTTCTGAGAGTGCAGAGTTTTGCTACAAGTGTACGGATTTCTATCATCCGAATGACGAGGGTGGTCTGTTGTGGTCGGATCCTGAGATTGGCGTTGATTGGCCGATGCCGGAGGGTATGACGAGAGATGATCTGATTATATCGGATAAGGATACGAAGTGGAACGGAATTAAGGAATATAAAAAATAAATTTGTAAAGCAAGGATGGAACGTCAATTAAAT
>CAMAMD010000061.1 GCA_945836785.1 uncultured Clostridium sp. | reverse complement strand
AGGATGTATTCGTACACTTCACAGGTCTTAACATGGAAGGATTCAAGACACTTGAGGAGAATCAGCAGGTTGAGTTTGAAGTTGTAAATGGCGAGAAAGGCCCACAGGCAACCAACGTAACTGTTCTCTAATTTTTATTCAGCTTGATCAAGTAACATGGTACCTATTTAATATATATCGCACTTACAGTGTTCTATTATGAATTAGGATTTGTTATATTATTAAGTGAAACGGGATAGGAGCTATTATTTATATAATGGCTCCTATTTTATTGACAAAAAAAGGTAAATGAAATAAAATTATAATATTCATAGGGGAACGAATGCGTGCGTAAAGAGAGGGGACAGTTTTGGGTGATAGTTTTATATCGAGAAAAGACAGAATTATAGCATCAGCAATTGAAATTATCAGTGATTCAGGTTTATCTGCACTTACAACCCGCAATCTGGCACTAAAAGAAAACATGTCAGAGGCTTTGTTATATAAATATTTTGGCGGTATCAATGAAGTATTGATAGAAGTTGTTGATTATTATTCGCAGTTTGATAACGGAATCCGGCAGACAGTCAAGTCAAAAGAGGGCAGCTATATGCAAAAGCTGTGGGATTATCTGGAGGCATATGCAACATATTATGATAATTATTATGCGATTTCCACATTGATGCTTCAATATGAGGAATTGTTACATAATATAGATACGCGGGAAAAAATTGCATGGTGTATTACGGAAAGACTTAATTTCCTGGAAGATATTTTTTCGGGGGCGATAAAAGAAAAGGAGATAGTAGATCGATTTACACCGAAGGAATTAGCAAACAATATAACAGGTGTAGTGATGGCATATATCTTGAGCAGAAGAATCACATATCATAAGAAATCATTTAAACAGGAGTTTATGGATTATATATCAAAGTGGACAGAAATGCTCAAAAAAGAAGATTAGGAGGGGTTTATAGATGAAGGTTTTAGTAGCTGAAGACGATATTGCAAGCGGAAAGTTTATGCAGAAGCTGTTGTCGAAATACGGTGAGGTGGTTTTGGCAAGAGATGGGATTGCGGCAGTGGATGAATTTGTCAATGCTGTAAACAATAACGAAAGATTTGATTTGGTATGCATGGACATCATGATGCCGAAGATAGATGGCTATAAGGCACTTGCTTCCATTCGTGATGCAGAACGAAAACTGGGATTGGCAAGAGATTCACGCTGTAAGGTGATTATGATCAGTGCATTGGATGAGGGATTTGATTCCAGCTATGCAAGTGATGATTATGAGGAGTATATTTGTAAACCGATTGATATCATCAAATTTGACAGCTTAATTAAAAAACTGGATTTGATATAGGTGGTTAAATCATGGATTTGTTTGATTATATGAGAAAGACAAATATGAAAGAGGAGGCACCACTGGCAAAGCGGCTTCGACCATCTACCCTTGAGGAGATTGTCGGACAGGAGCATATTTTGGGCAGTGATAAGCTCCTGTATCGTGTTATTAAGGCGGATAAACTCTCTTCAATCATATTATATGGCCCGCCGGGCACAGGCAAGACGACGCTTGCCATGGTGATTGCAAATACGACGAGTGCGGAATTCAGGGAACTGAATGCAACGACATCAGGAAAAAAAGATATAGAGGAAGTAGTAAAAACAGCAAAAGATAATCTTGGCATGTACGGGAAGAAAACAATTCTCTTTGTTGATGAGATACATCGATTCAACAAGGCACAGCAAGATTATCTTCTTCCATTTGTGGAGGATGGTACAGTTATTTTAATCGGAGCAACTACTGAAAACCCGTATTTTGAGGTGAACAGTGCTCTGATATCACGCTCAACGGTATTTCAGTTAAAGCCTTTGACGAAGGAAAATATAGCAGTGCTCATCCGACGGGCAGTATATGATGTCGAGAAAGGAATGGGCTCCTATCAGGCGGAGATTACGGATGAGGCGGTTGATTTTCTTGCTGACGTATCGGAGGGGGATGCAAGACATGCCTTAAATGCCGTTGAGCTTGGAATCCTTTCGACAGAGCGTGACGAGAAAACGGGCAAGATTTTAATTGATATTCATGTTGCGGAGGAATGTATACAAAAACGTTTTATCAGGTATGATAAGGATGGGGACAATCATTATGATGTTATATCAGCGTTTATTAAGAGCATGCGTGGTTCAGATCCTGATGCAGCGGTATATTATCTGGCAAAAATGTTGTACGGTGGCGAAAGCGTCACATTTATTGCAAGAAGAATTATGATATGCGCTTGTGAGGATGTTGGAAATGCTGATCCGCAGGCGATTGTTGTTGCGGCTGCCTGTGCACAGGCGGTGGAGCGTGTGGGAATGCCGGAGGCACAGATTATTCTGGCACATGCGGCGATTTATGTTGCTTGTGCACCAAAGAGTAATGCGATTGTCAATGCAATTTTTGCAGCAAATGATGCGGTAAAAAGGGTAGGAAACTGTCAGGTTCCGGTTCATTTGCGTGATGCACACTATTCGGGGGCAGCAAATCTTGGAAATGTGGGATACAAGTACGCCCATGATTATCCGAATCATTATGTAAAACAGCAATATCTGCCGGATCAACTGGTGGATGAGAGATTCTATGAGCCGGGAAATAATGGTTACGAACAGGTTATTCAGGATTGGTTTGCAAAGATAAAAGAAGATTAGTCTCGCGATACATCCATGATACATAGGATTGTTACAATCTAATCATGTGATTTTGTGTTCTGAATATTTATGAAGGAGAAAAGGTATGAAGAAAAAAAAGGTAATTGTTATCAGTATTATTGTTTTACTTGTTCTTCTGGGAATTGGTACAACCATTTTTGTGCTGACCAGAAATAAAAATGAGGGCAGCGATGAGATGGTTTATGTGGAATCCGTGGCAAATATTACAGGCTTTGGGCTGACCGGAGATAATCGCTATATGGGCATCGTGGAATCTCAGGAGACAAAGGGCGTTGACAAAGCTTCTGATAAAACAGTGAAGGAAATATTTGTTGAGGTCGGAGATGAGGTAAAAGAGGGAGATAAGCTTTTCGAATATGATTCGGAAGAGATGGCACTTAAGTTGAAACAGCTTGAGCTTGAGTTGTCAAGTATTAATACGAGTATTACGACTGCTAACCAGCAGATTGCTTCATTGGCGGCTGAGCGGGATCAGGTTGAGGCTGATTATAAGATGGAGTATACAGCACAGATACAGAGCCTGCAGGCACAGGTGAACCAGTATAATTATGATGCCAGTGCAAAACAGTTGGAGATAGACCGTCAGAAATCTGCAATCGAAAATTCCGTCGTATTTGCACCGATGGATGGTATTGTCAAAGAGATTAATAAAGATGCAACCGGAACAGGTTCCGACAGTTCTGATATGCATTATGGTGGTTCAGGTGATGAACAGAAGTCATTTATCTCTATTATGGCTATGGGAGATTACCGAATTAAAGGAACGGCAAGTGAATTGAATGTGCGCAGTATGTCTGAGGGACAGCCGGTTATTATTCGTTCCCGTTTGGATGAAACTGTAACATGGACAGGTACGATTACATCAATTGATCTGGAACATCCGGTAGAAAATAATAACAATGGATATTATTATGATTCTTCAGGAACAGGCACAACGAACTATCCGTTTTATATTTCACTGGATAGTGTAGATGGTTTGATGCTGGGACAGCATGTCTATATAGAGATGGATTATGGACAGGGAACAGCGAAGGATGGTTTGTGGCTGGACGAATTCTATATTATGCAGGATGAGAGCGGAGCATATGTATGGGTTGAGGACAGCAAAGGCAGAATTGAAAAACGCAAGGTTGAAATCGGTGATTATGATGAAGATATGTGGCGGTATGAGATTTTGTCAGGACTTTCCAACGAAGATTATATTGCATGGCCGGAAGACAGAA
Source organism: uncultured Clostridium sp. (assembly GCA_945836785.1). The sequence continues at coordinate 4,039 of CAMAMD010000061.1, read as the reverse complement.
TCAAGGAAGGTATGAAGGCGACGCATAATTATGAGGATGTCATGCAGTATGAGAATATGGATTGGGATGATGGCGGAGCGGACGTAGATGTTACTCCTGAGACAGACTCCGGAGAGGAGGCTGCCGAATGATACTGGAATTACAGAATGTATTTAAAACATACATCCAGGGTAATATGGAGGTGCCTGTATTAAAAGATATCAACCTCGAAGTGGAAGAGGGAGAATATGTTGCTATCATGGGACCTTCCGGTTCCGGTAAATCTACGTTGATGAATATTATTGGCTGTCTGGATAAGGCGACATCGGGAATATACCTGTTGGATGGTGAAGATATCGGAAATTATAACGATAAACAACTTTCTTATGTGAGAAATAAAAGTATTGGATTTGTATTTCAGACTTTTAATTTGATGCCAAGACAATCGGCACTTGATAATGTCGGTTTGCCTTTACAATATGCGAAGGTGCCGAAAAAGCAGAGAAAAGAAATGTGTTTGCAGGCGTTGGAACGGGTTGGATTGGAGGATCGTGTGAACTTCAAACCGACGGAGTTATCCGGCGGACAGAAACAGCGCGTGGCAATTGCGAGAGCAATGGTAAATCATCCGAAGATTTTACTTGCTGATGAACCGACGGGTGCACTTGATTCTAAATCTGGTCTTCAGGTTATGCAGTTATTTGAACAACTTCATAAAGAGGGCGTAACGATTATTATGATAACACATTCGGATGAAATTGCAGGATACGCAGATCGTGTTATAAAAATCGTCGATGGTGAGTTGTTAGACGGTATGTATGACGGAAGACGCGAATTGCAGGAGATGGATGAGACTGAGGCAGCAGAAGCATTTTATGGTGCGGAACAGGAGGTGCAAAATGAGTAAGAAGAAAAAAATCATTTTAACACTTTCGATTATTGTAGTTGTTTTGGGACTTTCCGTAGGTTTGGTGTTCTTTTTAAAGAACCGGACGAGAAATAAAAAAACGGTAAATGTGTATCCGGTGGAGAGCCTCGGATATACATCCGATATGATTGGAAACTGGGATAGTACGCTGAGCGGAAATGTTGTTATTAACAAGGAGCAGAAAATATATCTGACTTCTACCGATCAGGTTTCAGAGGTTAAGGTACAGGAGGGTGATATTGTAAAAGCAGGAGATGTTTTGCTTGTCTATGATACAACAGCACAAAGCCTTCAGCTGGAAACCAAACGGGCAGATGTGGAGATTGCACGAACTGCGGTATTGGCTGCAGAGAGAGATCTAAAGATTCTGCAGAATACGACACCGGTTGAACCACAGCCGGAAGAACCAACGACAGAAGAAACGACATCGGAGGAACCAACAACGGAAAATCCGCCGGAAGAACCGACCACGGAGAATCCACCGGAAGAGCCAACAACAGAAACACCGGCTGATGATAATCCGATACCGGGAGAAACGTCCACAGAGGAACAGCCGCAGGTATCTGTTACCCCGAGAGAGGTGGAGCAGTTAAGTCAGTCCCCGATTCGCAATGAGGGCGAAACAGATCCGGATATAGACATGTCGGATGAGAAGACTTATACAAAAGAAGAACTTGCACAGGCAATTGCAGAAAAACAGAATGAAATAAAACAATTAAATATAGATTATCAGCTCAAGCAGGTTGAGCTGGAAATCCTGGAATATCAGACAGCGACAGGGGAAGTGCTCTGTAATTTTGATGGCGTAGTGAAGACTGTTGCGGATCAGGAGACGTCAATATTGAACAATGAGCCGTTTATTGTAGTCGGAGGAACGGACGGATACACTGTGCAGGGATATATCGGAGAATTATCACTTGAATCGGTTCATGAGGGTGATACAGTCAGCATGTACAGCTATGATAATGGCATGAATTACACTGGCGTTATAACTGAGATATCAGATATGCCAACCAATGGTTATTACGGTTACAGTGGTACGGAGGAAAGTTTTTATCCAATGACGATTTCCGTTACGGACGGTGATGATTTGACACAAGGTATGTATATGGAAATTACTGTTGACCAGGCGGACACGGATTCAAATTCCATTTATATCCCAATGGCACTGGTGGATAAAGAGAATGGTGCCTACTATGTGATGAAAGAAGTAGATGGAAAACTGCAGAAAGTATTTATAAAAACAGGAAAAATCGTGTGGGGGGATACCATAGAGGTACAATCCGGTATCAGCTTTGATGATTATCTTGCAATACCTTACTCCAAGAATGCGGAGGAAGGTGTTAAGACAGTAGAAAAAAGTGCAGATGAAATATATGGTTATTAACAGGAAAGGAATGAGATTATGTTAGAGAATATTAGATTATCTTTCCAGGGAATTTGGGCACATAAAATGCGTTCCTTTCTTACGATGCTTGGTATTATTATAGGAATTGCGGCAATTATTGCTATTGTATCAACGATTAAGGGAACGAGTGAACAGATTAAGGAAAATTTGGTTGGTTCAGGGGATAACACGGTTCAGGTGCAGTTGTCTGCCGGAGACTGGCCATATGCATCCGGAGAAGGTTCATCGGCACCGGAGGGCGTTCCTGTTATCACCGAGGAGATGAAACAGGAAATCCTTGACGTAGATGAAGTAAGTGCTGTGTCGGCTTATCGATATGGCTCAATGTATGAAGGAATAAATCATGGATCAAAAAAATTAGAAAATGCCACATTACTGGGAACTGATTTGGATTATTTTTCTGTGATGGGGTATATCCTTACAAACGGAAGATTATTTACGGAACGGGATAGAACGGAATTTAAGAAAACTGTTATACTGGACGGAACATCGGCAAGTATGCTTTTTGAAGGGGAAGACCCGATTGGAAAAACTTTGGAAATCAAAGGTGATGCATATGTTATTGTTGGTATTGTAGATTTGGACAACGATTTCAGACCAAATGTTGAGAGCATTAGTGAATGGTATACTTATTATGGAACAAATGCATCCGGAAAGGTATTTGTTGTAGATTCTGTATGGCCGATGATTTACAGTTTTGATGAGCCGTATCATGTTGTGGTAAAGGCAACCAGTACAGAGGATATGACACAGGCAGGTAAGAAAACAGAGGATATATTAAATCAGTATATTACAACGGATATGGAATCATCGGAGGAGGGCTCTTCACAGTCATATAAATATAAGAGTGAAGATTTGCTTGAAACAGCAAAGACTTTACAGAAGATTAGTGCTTCAACAAGTCAGCAGCTCATTTGGATCGCAAGTATTTCTCTTCTTGTAGGTGGTATCGGTGTTATGAATATCATGCTTGTATCCGTAACGGAGAGAACCAGAGAAATCGGTCTTAAGAAAGCCCTTGGTGCACGTAAGAAAGTAATATTGGCACAGTTTTTGACGGAAGCAGCAGTTTTGACAAGTCTTGGCGGTGTGCTTGGCGTGGGTGCAGGTATTGGACTTGCATATTTGATTTCTAATATTGCGGAGGTTCCGGTTGCAATCAGTGGAGCAGCAATTGCATTGTCAGTTATCTTTTCCATGGTGATTGGAATTGTGTTTGGATTGATTCCTTCTGTAAAGGCTGCAAATCTGAACCCGATTGATGCACTTAGATATGAGTAATCAGGTGAATATGTATGAAAGATGAACAGTATTTATCAACTTTATCAAAGAAAAAAGGATATCGAATAGGCGCATGGATTTGTCTTGTGATTATAGCAGTGCTTGTGATTGCAACACTTGTTACGGGGATTATGGGAAGCCGGTATTTTCTTGGGTGTTTGTTTTTGTGTATCGTTGTGCCTGTATTTATGTATGTGGTGCTTTGGCTTGGAAAAGTCCTGTCTTCCATGAATAGCGAAGATAAGAAAAAGGAAGCAGAGACGGATATACAGGATAAGCAATAAAGTGATTGAAAAAAATATTATATTTTGATATACTTTGAAGTGTTAATTCTTACAGAATGAACGATAAGATTTGGTTGATAGGAGATTTTTAAGATGAGTTTATTAAAGGATTGGCGTGACCATGCATATGGTCTTGATGACAGAACACCTGAGGGAAAG
>CAMAMD010000060.1 GCA_945836785.1 uncultured Clostridium sp. | reverse complement strand
GCAGATCTGCCGATTACGATTCCTCGTCCCGGATACGCATTCTCCTGTAATTCCTGTTCCAAAGATAACATCTTCATACTTGTATATCCTCCATATATAATAATTGTATATCACTCATCATGATAAAAAACCGTATCATTTAATCCTTATCATTGGTCACATCTCCGCTTCCGGAAAGGCTGACCGGACTTCCCAGTATCGTCGGCTCAGGTTTGATGATAACCTTTGCAAAATCTTTTACGATTGCCAGATATTCCCTGATATCCCGTACCTTCTGACCGCTGTAATCCACATCCGCAGCCGGCACTCCATAAGCATCAAGTCCCATACGCTCCGCAACATATAAGGAACGGTATAAATGATATTCCTGTGTCACCACCAGAATCTTTTCAGCCCCGAATATCTCCTTTGCACGATACATGCTCTCATAGGTAGAAAATCCTGCATGATCCATGAAAATATCCTCCGACGGAACTCCATGCTCGATTGCATAGTTCTTCATAGTGTTGACCTCATCATAATACATTCCGCCATGGTCCCCACTCATAATGATCTTAGGTGCACATCCTGCAAAATATAATTCAATTCCCTTATCCAGGCGATCCTGCAGCATCGGACTTGGTGTGTCGCCGTTTACCACGGACGCTCCCAGAATAATAATACAATCTACATCCTGTAAATTCTGAGCTTCATCTATATCCAGAAACCTGTTTCTGACGTTCTGTCTGACATATATATTAATACCAAACAGACTTGCCACCGCCAGAATAATCATAACCAGCAATACAATTGCCAGCCTGATCAGCCTCCTGTGTTTTTTTACATTTTTTTTATTGTTCTGCCTGCTCATACTGCCACAGCCTGTCTTTCATACGTTTTATTTCTTCTCTGACGGTTTGTCACCCGATTTGTCGCCCGACTTTTCAATCAGCTGATTTTGTGTCTTTTTAACTGTTTTTGTAGTTGTCGTTTTCTTTGCTGTCGTTCTTGTTCCCGACGCCTTTTTCTCCACATAATCATATCGGAATACCATAACAGAGAGAGGTGCAATCGTAAGGCTTACTGCATGCTTCATCCTGTCACATGGCTGGTCGATTGCCTTTACCACACCATTCGTTCTGCCCATACCTCCAAATTCTTCGGCATCCGAATTCAGGATTTCCTCATACTTTGTAAGGCAAGGGGCACCAACCAGATAATTTGTACGCTCTACCGGAACAAAGTTACATACAAACATAAGCTGATTCTTCGATGTCTTACCACGTCTGACAAATGCCACGATGCCCTCTTTTGCATCATCACATTTAATCCACTCAAAGCCTACCGTCTCGTTGTCATTATAATACAGTGCATCATACTTTGTATACATATGATTCAATGCCCGCACATAGTTCTGCATCTGTTTATGCAGTGGCTTGTCAAGCAGGAACCAGTCAAGGCTTCTCGCCTCACTCCATTCCCGAAGCTGTGCAAACTCCTGTCCCATGAAAAGCAGTTTTTTGCCCGGGTGTCCGAACATAAAGCCATATGCGGTTCTCAGATTTGCAAACTTATCGATTTCATATCCCGGCATCTTATTTATCATGGAACACTTCAAATGTACAACCTCATCATGAGATATCACGAGTACATAATTCTCGGAATATGTATATGTCAAACTAAATGTCAGTCTGTTGTGATTAAAGGATCTGAAATACGGATCCAGCTTCATATACTCGAGGAAATCATTCATCCAACCCATATTCCATTTAAACAGGAATCCAAGTCCCTTGAGTGATGCCGGTGCCGTCACACCTGCCCAGGCAGTTGACTCCTCCGCAATCAGATATGCACCGGGATTTCTCTCCTCCATCACAGTATTGATTTTCTGTAAAAGTGCGATGGCATCATAATTCTCGTTACCGCCGTCTTTATTTGGCAGCCACTGTCCGTTCTGTTTGCCGTAATCCAGATACAGCATAGAAGCAACCGCATCCACACGCAAAGCATCCACATGAAATTTCTCCACCCAGAATAAAGCATTTGCGGCCAGGAAGTTAGCAACCTCTGTTCTGCCGTAATCAAAAATATAAGTACCCCAGTCCGGGTGTTCTCCACGTCTTGAATCCGGATGCTCATATAATGGCATACCGTCGAATCTTCCCAATCCGTGTGCATCTCTCGGGAAATGTGCCGGTACCCAGTCGAGGATGACACTGATTCCCAGTGAATGCATATAATCTACAAAATACATAAAATCTTCCGGTGTTCCGTAGCGGCTGGTCGGTGCATAATAGTTTGTAACCTGATATCCCCAGGAACCATCAAACGGATACTCGGCAATGCCCATCAGCTCAACGTGCGTATACCCCATATCCATCAGATAATCTCCGAGCATATGTGCCATCTCGCGATAATTATAAAAACCGAAATCTGAATCCTCAACCTCTTTCTTCCATGAGCCCAGATGACATTCGTATATGGACATCGGTTTCTTGATACGATCCACTCTCTTTATTTTATTTCTGTCCGCAATCCATTTCTCATCTGTCCACTTGTATGTATTCAAATCAACGACGATGTTGGCATTATCCGGTCTGACCTGCGTGTAATTACCATACGGATCTGCCTTATACAGTATATCTCCCTTTCTGGTCAATATCTGGAATTTGTAAATAGCACCTGGGTTCACATCCGGTATAAACAACTCATAAATACCGGAAGCAGCCTGAATCTGCATCGGGTGAAGTGCACCGTCCCACATATTAAAATCTCCTACCACGCTGACACGTCTGGCATTCGGAGCCCACACGGCAAAATATGTACCCTGCACGCCATCAATGGTCATAGGATGTGCACCAAGCTTATTATAAATATCATAGTTTTTGCCCTCGGCAAAGAGATATACGTCAAAATCGGAAATCAATGAACCAAAAGCATAGCAGTCCGCTGTCACAACAGTGGTTCCATCCTGATACTTCGTCTGAATTTTATATCTGGCTCCCTGGAATTTCTTGTTATCAAAGTAGATTCCGTATAAGCCCTCAGCAAGCATTTCCATATGAATCGGATTTTTTCCCTCCGAATCCGTCACACAAACCTGCTCTGCATGCGGCCGGTAGACAGTAATCACCTGACCTTCACCATAATCATGAATACCAAGCAGATGCTTCGGTGCATTAAGCTCTCCCCTTACAAGCTCATCATAAAGCACCCAGTTAACCCAGTTTTCCAATCTCTTGTTCATATAATACCTCCATTCATATATTCTTAAAATCTATGTGGTCTCCCACGAAATATGATAATTCCCCGTATCAGTGCCATCAGCAAAATCAATCCAAATACAATCAACAGATAGGCAAATGCCTGATATCTTGCAAACTCCGGTGGAAATAAACTTCGCAGAATATCTCCCTCTGAAAAGTAACTGTAATCCTCCTGCAATATCATACGGCGAATCCCGGATTTCACAGGTGCATCCGATACCATGAGAATCACAGCCTGTATTGATGTAATCAAAGCAGCCAGCACTCCGCCATATAAAAACGGCATATACAGTCTTCTCTTTGAAAGAATAATAAAACAATATACCGCTCCGGCAAAACTAATAATAGCAAATATCCATGCTAACCTGTAATACCGTTTTAAATCATTGAGCCTATCCTTATTTGCTGTCGTAATCTCATATCCCGAAATCTCATAATCTTTTCCCCAAAATGACGAAAAATCATCGGCCAATTGTTGATAATTCATTTGTATCTCGAACTCTGACATCGCAACACCATCGGCCGCATCCGAATTCCGGGCATCCGTAACTGTGGCATACATACCATCCGCATTATGCAAGCACAGCGTAAAAACATTTCTGTTCATGACGAGAATACACAGTGCCGCACTTAAAATAAATACAGCGACACACACACTTGCCATGCACTCGTACTTCTTATATTTATCCATATTACTTTACCATACTTTTATCTAAAAATCATACTTAGATATTGTACCATTTATGGGCGATTCTGTAAAGAAATAAAGCTTGCCATCCTTTTTTCTATAGACTATAATTGTAATATATTTAGATAAAACAACAGGAGGACAGCATGACATCAAACAATCTGGTAAACGGCAACGATGTTGCAACCTTCGTCCTGGAGACGGATGCACCATATAATATATTAGACTTTGACCAGGGACTTTGCATGATGACGGGATACTCTCCACGTGAACTGTCAAAAAAAATATGTACCCTGGATAATCTGCTGTATGTGGAGGATTTTACCGAAACAATTGCCTCCATCAATTATCAGTTAAGCATATCCAATCTGGTCAGCATCCAGCACCGTATTGTCACCAAAAGCGGTGCCATTCTGACTGTGCTTTGCAGTGGTCAGGCTTTCTCCTTAAATGACGGCCGTGACGTACTGCAGTGTGTATTTACGGATATTACCAATCTTGAAAATGCAGCCAGCGAGTCGGTTAAAGCAAAAACAGATTTGGAGATTTTTGCCAATACCGTTCCAAGTGGTGTAAGCAAACACATCTTAGACAATAACTTATCCCTGATCTGGGCAAACAATTATTTCTATGACATGTGTGGCTACTCTGCGCGCGAATATAAGGATAAATTTGGGAAAAATACGCTTTCTCTCGTGTTGGGTGAAGATTTGGCAACCGTTATTGATGCACTGGCAGATCTGACTGAGGATTCCAATTCCAAGATTCTGAATTTTCGTATCAAATGTGCAGATGACAGCATCAAATGGGTAAATGCCATTTTTGCCCGTGCCGGCGAAATGTCCCAGGGATTTCCGGTTGTCAATCTGGTTATGTCGGATGTCACTGACCTTAAGATAGCGGAAATGAAAGCCATGCTTGAAGAGCAAAAATATCTGATTATCTCAGATATTTCAGAGGAACTTCCTTATGAATATGATATAGCGGAAGATACAATTACATTTGCAGAAAAGTTCAATCATATATTTGAAGGCGACTCCATTATCGAAAATCCTGCTGTCAATATGATTAAAACCGCACTGGTTTCCAATGACACCAAGGAAGCGTTGGAGGAACTGTTCTATCTGGCTAAGGTCGGAACAGAATACCATTCCACGGAATTCAAATTAAACACAAAAAACAGCGGTTATCAGTGGTACTTCTCAACTTTTTCGACAATTTATGATGAAAATGGTATGCCAATACGGGTGGTCGGTCTTCTCCGCAACATCCATTCACAGAAAGTGGAGCAGCAACAGCTTTTGTCCAAGGCCGAAAAAGACCAGATGACCGGTCTGTACAATAAAGTCACGACAGAAAGTAAAATCAAAGCTCATTTGCGTGAGCTGAACGGAAACAGCTATAACGTCCTGATGCTGGTTGACATTGATGATTTTAAAAATATCAACGATACCTACGGTCACTTAAAGGGCGATGAAGTAATCATTGACATTGCCAAAACACTGATGGAATACAACGGAGAATACGGTATATCCGGGCGTCTCGGAGGAGACGAGTTCTGCATGTTCCTGTACAATGTACTTGATACACAGCTTGCATGCGAAAAGGCCACACTGATTGCGGAAAAACTGAGAGCACTATATCCCGGTGGTGATTCCTGCAAGGTGACTTTGAGTATCGGTATAGCCTCTACCAATGAGCAGATTCCTTACAGTGCTCTGCTTGAGAACGCTGACACTGCTCTGTATCAGGCAAAGCTGAATGGCAAAAACTGTTATTATTGCTATCAGGAAGATATGGCACGTGCGAAATACGAAAATGACAGAGGTGCAAAAGCACATGTGGCAAGTGAAAATGATAAAATCATTCAGGAATTACTTACTACTCTGTTTTCAAGTACAAATACATACAGTGCCATAGAAAAAGCACTTTCCATTATTGGAAAGACCTATGACGTGGACAAAGTCAGTATCTGGGAATACAGCTTTAACAAGAAATTTGTGGACTGTACCCATCAATGGTGCCGTGAAGGAATCGAGAACGACCGCCGGATAAAGCAACATACACCTGCAGCGGTATTTGAAGAACTGGATTCCATGGGAGCGGATGGTATTGTTTATTCTTCTGACACGTCACTGATTAAACTGAATACATCCAGCATGAACCCACGTTCCGAAGGAATTGCCAGACTGTTGCAATCTCAGATTGTGTTAAACGGAAGGATAATCGGCTATATCGGTTTTTATTCCATGGACGCAGCCGGTTCCTGGTCAACTGCAGAATTAAATACCTTTAAACTTCTATTTAAGATTCTGTCAGAGGCAATCTGTTCCAAACAGAACCAGAAAAATCTCTCGCAGCTTCGGGAAGACACAATTAATGCTTTTGATACGATTCAAAACCCAATGATTGTAGTGGACAAGGATACCTATGATATCATGTATTATAATGACATCGCTTCAGACTACTATCCAAACATTGCATTGAACAGCAAATGCTACAGCAGCATGAATCAGGAAAGCAGCCCTTGTAACGACTGTCCGCTGCACAGAATGTCAGAAGGAAAGACCATCAAATCTTCCAGACACAACAAAACATCAAATGAAGATTTTGACATATACATGACTCCAATTAAATGGAGTACCGGCAACAACACATTTTTGATATCCGCCTCAGCACATAAGCAGACCAAAGCGGAGCGTCTGAAAAAGGAGCTGGATCAAAATATCACGATAGAGAAAAAAATCACAGAGGCATCTTATCGAGATATTATAACCAACTACGGAAACTTTGAGAAATTCAAAGTAGATGTACAGGAGATATTGAATGATAACCCCGATACCGATTATGTAATGTTTTATTTTAACATTAAAAACTTTAAGTATATTAATGAAACGTATGGTCACAGCGTCGGTGACCGCACATTGAAAACCGTTGCAGATGTCCTGAACAAATATCTGAATGAAGGGGAAACTTTTGCCAGAATCATCAGCGACACATACATCATGCTCATTCACAATAACGGCAAGAACAGTTTTATGGAAACATTCAACAATATACGAAATGAAGTCCATGATGCCTGCCGGGTTATCCAGGATCGTTTTGTGGTAGATTTCACAACGGGTATTTTGATCATTGACGAAACCATGCATTCCTACAGTGTCAACCGATTAGTTGACCGTGCGATGATGGCAGGTAAATCCATCAACGTTTCCATGGGTGCAACCTTTGCATTTTATGATGACGAATATCATAAGAAGGTCCTGAACGAAGCGCAAATAGAAAACAGCATGCATGGTGCACTCGAAAACAATGAATTCTGTGCTTATGTACAGCCGAAATATGATATTGAATCGAACAGCCTGATAGGCGGCGAGCTGCTGGTTCGCTGGTTATCTCCGTCCAAAGGCTTTTTGGAACCTGCAGCCTTTATTCCTTCCTTTGAGAAAAACGGATTTATCTATCAGATTGACTGTTTTATGCTGGAGGAGGCATGTAAATCTCTCCGTCGTTACCTGGATTCGGATATTTATGTATTGCCATTCTCGGTGAACCTGTCCAGAATTACATTGGCACACCCGGACTTTCTGACAAAGGTTCAGGACATTGTTGAGAAATATTACATTCCGCACCATTACATAGAATTTGAGATTACAGAGAGCATTTTCTCAGAAAATTATTCTCAGATGATTGACGTGCTGAAAACACTGAAATCTATGGATTATATTATCAATATGGATGATTTCGGTACAGGTTATTCGTCACTCACCCTGCTCCGTGACCTGCCAATTGACGTCATTAAGCTTGACCATGATTTCCTTACACGGTCTGCTGCGAGCGATAAAAATGCGACAGCTATCCTGAAAAGTATTATCGACATGGCACATGCACTGGATATCAGAATCGTCAGCGAGGGTATTGAAACTGCAGAACAGCTTGAAATGTTGAAATCCATTAACTGCGAGGTCGGACAGGGATTCCTGTTTGCCAAGCCGATGCCAATCGAGGATTATGATAAGATGATAAAGAATTATTCCGAAAGCTGATATTTTTTA
>CAMAMD010000059.1 GCA_945836785.1 uncultured Clostridium sp. | reverse complement strand
TAAGATAATGATATGAAATAAAATATAATTATTGAAAAGTGATGTTGAAAGGAAGATGACATATGAGTGGTTTTGAGGAAAACAATTACAGCAATATGAGTACCAGGGAATATATGAATTCTATGGCACAAAAGGCAAATGAACAGTATGCATATGGGAATGGGGATAGTCAAAATACAGGGTATGCTTACGAACAGCCAGGGGGGGCCCCGTCATATTACCGAAATGAGTCGGATATGGGTGGTGCCGATGGCAAACATCCACATAAGGAGAAAAATAAACATAAAAAGAGTAAAGCCGGAACCATATTGAAGCGTGGCGTTGCCGTTGTAGTCAGTGCCGCATTATTTGGAGGCGTTGCCGGTGGTGTATTTAATGTAGTGTCCGGTGACAGAATCGAGGAGCTCAGAGAGGCTGGAACAACGGAAACTCCATTTGATGAATTGGAGGAGGATGTTGAGGCAACTGTTGGGACAAGCGAAACGGTGATACCGACCGTAAGTATGGAATCAGATGGAACAACGAACGGACAGAGTTATGATGTGTCTGATATTGCCGAGAGTGTCATGCCGTCTATCGTTGCAATTAATATTAAAACCGTGGAAGAAGTGCAGAATTTCTTTGGACAGGTACAGCAGTATGAAGCAGAGGGCTCCGGTTCGGGCATTATTATAGGTGAAAATGATACAGAGCTTTTGATTGTTACAAACAATCATGTCGTATCAAATGCGGATACGGTATCGGTTTGCTTTATTGATAATGAAGTATATGAGGCAAAGGTGAAGAGCACAGACAGTGATAATGACCTTGCAATCGTTGTTGTAGACCTTAAGGATTTATCGGCTGATACATTGTCTCAGATTAAGGTTGCACAGCTTGGCAGTTCGGATGCACTGAAGGTTGGTGAACAGGTTGTAGCAATCGGTAATGCACTTGGTTATGGACAGTCTGTAACCACCGGAATCGTCAGCGCAAAGGATCGCGAGACGGAAATGAATTCCACGCCATTGATTCAGACGGATGCAGCTATCAATCCTGGAAATAGTGGAGGCGCGCTTCTCAACATGCAGGGCGAGGTAATCGGCATCAACTCTTCAAAATATTCATCTACTTCGGTAGAGGGTATGTGTTATGCAATTCCGATTTCGGCTGTGGAAGATACATTGAATGAGCTTATGAACAGGGAGACAAGAGAAAAGGTTGACGAGGAGCATATGGGTTACCTTGGAATATCCTGTGGAACAGTTTCCGAGGAAGCATCTGAGATGTACGGAATACCGACTGGCGTATTGATATCCGAGGTGTTTGAAGGTTCCGGTGCCGAGAAAGCGGGACTTAAAAAGAACTATATCATTACGAAACTGGATGGTCAGACTGTAAAGTCAACAGAAGATTTAACTTCCTGTCTGGAATACTATGCGGTTGGTGAAAAGGTTGAGGTAACCTACATGGTATTATCCGATGATGAATATGTGGAGAAAACTGTAACGGTAACCCTTGGAAAAAAGCTTACACAATAATATACAAATGAATGAAAATATTTATACCGGGCGGGTAAAAATTCAAATTTTACTCGTCCGATATTTTTTTGCATACAAAACAGGAATGCCCCATTTATGCAATCAGACATAGATATATGTATAATTCGGAAAACCCGCTCTCGCTCGGTTGCTCTCGTAGTGGTGCTAAATTCGTGGGAAACCTCATTAAGCACCAACGTTCGCAAACGGTTTTCCTCCATTATACATATATCCATGTCTGATTGCCTAAGTGGGATATTCCTGTTTTTGAATGTAACAAAGTAATAATATGCCAGAAAGGAAAACAAATATGGGGCTGTCGCACGAAGGTCATATGGCATGTATATATGGATAATTCGGAAAAACGTTTGCGAACGCCGGTTCTTAGCGAGGCAGGAAAGTCCTCAACCCTGTAATACACAATGTGTAAATTACAGAGTTGAGGACTTTTATGTCGAGCTTAGCACCGCTGCGTGAGCAACCGAGCGAGAGCGGGTTTTCCGAATTATCCATATATACATGCCATATGACCTTCGTGCGACAGCCCCGTATTGTTTGTCTTGCTACGATCAATATTACTGTGGCGTATCGCTTTCCATATTTTTGCGTGCTGTGGCAAGCATAAGCTTGATTCGGTTCACCTGATTTACCTCCGACGCACCCGGATCATAGTCGATGGCGACAATATTTGCCTCCGGATATGCCTTGCGCAATGATTTGATAACACCCTTACCTACAATGTGGTTTGGCAGACAGGCAAATGGCTGACAGCATACAATGTTGCCGGCACCGCTCTTGATGAGCTCTACCATTTCACCGGTTAAAAACCAGCCTTCGCCGGTCTGGTTGCCGATAGATACAATCGGTTTTGCATATTCAGCCAGATGTGAGATATGTACAGGTGGCTCAAAACGTTTGCTCTTTTTAAGGGCTCTTGTGACCGGAAGTCTGATTGCTTCCAGTGCTGCGATACCAAGGTTCGAATTTCTGGCACTCTTTTTTGATTTACCAAGGTATTCATATTTGTAGTTGTTGTTATAGAAACAATACTGGAAGAAGTCAAGCAAATCAGGCATAACAGCTTCGGCACCTTCGGATTCAAGCAATTCTACCAGATGATTATTGGCAGAAGGCAGGAATTTTACCAGTATTTCGCCGACAATGCCGACTCTCGGCTTTTTGACATCTTCGCGCAGTGGGATAGTGTCAAAATCTTTTACAATGCTGTTGACCAGGTGTGTAAATCCGCGTCCTCCGTTTTCCATACAACGGATGCAGGCGTGCTCCCATTTTTTGTGGAGCTTATTTACAGAACCCGGAACCTTTTCGTAAGGTCTTGTCCGGTATACAACACGCATAAACAGATCACCTAACGCAAGGGCCTGCATGGCACATTTGACTGTTTTAAGGTTGAACTTAAAACCGGAGTTTTGCTCAAATCCCTGCACACTCAAGGCGATAACAGGTATTTGCGGATAACCGGCCTTCGCCAGTGCACGGCGTATAAAGCCTACATAGTTTGTTGCACGGCAACCACCGCCGGTCTGTGTCATAATAAGTGCCAGTTTGTTTAAATCATATTTGCCGGAATTAATTGCATGCATCATCTGTCCTACAACAATAAGGGAAGGATAGCATGCATCATTGTTTACATATTTTAATCCGGTATCGATAACCTCTTTTGTTGCATCAGGCAACATGACAAAATTGAGTCCCATATGGCGCATTGCAGGCTCCAAAATGCTGAAATGAATCGGTGACATTTGTGGAACCAGAACCGTATAATCTTTCATGTCGGTAGTAAACTCTACACGATTGATATTACTTGGAACAGGACATGGGGTAAAATTATGCTTGCGTCGTACATTTACAGCACTGATCAGGGAACGGATTCGGATTCTCGCTGCCCCCAGATTGCTTACCTCATCGATTTTGAGTACTGTGTATATCTTTCCTGAATTTGTCAGGATATCGTTTACACAGTCGGTTGTCACCGCATCTAAGCCGCAACCGAAAGAGTTGAGCTGTATCAGCTCCAGATTCCTGCTGCTCTTTACATAGTTTGCTGCTCTGTACAGACGGGAGTGGTACATCCATTGGTCCGATACGATAAGCGGGCGCTCCACATTCGCCAGATGCGATACGGAATCCTCCGTTAATACAGCGATATCAAAGGAATTAATCAGCTCAGGGAGCCCGTGATTAATTTCAGGATCAAGATGATATGGACGTCCTGCGAGAACGATACCGAGCTTATCATTTTCGTTCAGATACTGAATGACCTCTTCACCTTTCTTTTCTATGTCTGCCTTGACGGCATCTGCTTCTTCGTAGGCAGCGTCAACTGCCATGGAAATTTCCTCAGCTGTAACGTCTGTGTATTTGCTGAATTCCCGGAGCAGACGATCCTTTAAGGCGTCTTTATTGTCCAGTGCCAGGAAAGGACGGATATAGGTAATATCAGGTGCGGTAACTTCCTCCATGTTATTTTTTATGTTTTCCGCATAGGAGGTTACGATTGGACAGTTGTAGTGGTTGTTCGCATCCGGGGTTTCGTTCCGCTCATATGGAATACAAGGATAGAAGATGGTTTTAATTCCCTGTTTTAACAGCCACATAACATGTCCGTGGGATATTTTGGCCGGATAGCATTCTGATTCACTCGGTATGGATTCGATACCCAGCGTGTATATGTCTCTTGATGACTTCGGAGAGAGCAGTACACGGTATCCGAGCTTTGTCAGGAATGTATACCAGAATGGATAATTTTCGTACATGTTCAGTACTCGCGGTATACCGATTACACCACGTTTTGCTTCTGCCTCAGGCAGGGGTTCGTAGTTAAACAGACGATTAAACTTGTATTCAAACAGATTCGGAACGTTATGCTGATTTTTCTTTAATCCGAGTCCTTTTTCACAACGATTTCCCGAGATGAATTGTCTGCCACCGGAAAATTTGTTGATCGTAAGCAGACAGTTGTTGGTACAGCCCTTGCAGCGTGACATGCGTGTCTCGTAGGTAAGGGCCTCAAGCTCATCCTTGCCGAGCATGTGTGTTTCCTGTCCTTCCTGATAACGGTCTCTTGCAATTAGGGCAGCACCGAAGGCACCCATGATACCTGCGATATCCGGACGGATTGCCTCACGGCCTGATATGAGCTCAAAGCTTCGAAGGACAGCATCATTGTAGAAAGTACCACCTTGAACAACTATGTTTTTGCCAAGTGATTTTGGGTCAGTAAGCTTGATTACCTTAAGTAATGCGTTTTTAATAACAGAATATGCAAGTCCGGCGGAAATATCTGCGACGGATGCTCCCTCTTTTTGTGCCTGTTTCACCTTGGAATTCATGAACACGGTACATCTTGAGCCTAGGTCAATCGGACTCTCGGCAAACAGTGCAATTTTTGCAAAATCTTTGATGTCGTAGTTCAGGGACTTTGCAAATGTTTCGATAAAAGAACCACAGCCGGATGAACATGCCTCATTCAACATGACATTGTCTACAACTTCGTTTTTAATTTTAATACATTTCATATCCTGACCGCCGATATCCAGGATGCAGTCAACCTCCGGGTCGAAAAATGCGGCTGCGGTATAATGTGCGATGGTTTCAACCTCACCATGGTCCAGCATGAGGGCTGACTTAATTAAGGCTTCACCGTAACCGGTAGAACATCCGGATACAATGGAAACATCTTCCGGCAAATGCTCGTATATGTCTTTCATGGCTCTCAGAGTTGTTTTGAGCGGACTACCATTGTTGCTGCTGTAGAAGTCATAAAGCAGGGAACCGTCCTCGGCTACAAGGGCAACCTTGGTTGTAGTTGATCCTGCGTCAATACCGAGATAACAATTTCCGTGGTAGGAGGCAAGGTCACTTCGTTTTACTTTATATTTTGACTGCTTTTTAATAAATGCATCGTATTCCTCCTGAGATGCAAAAAGAGGAGGTAAGCGATCAACATCAACAGCAATCTTTAAATCATCGGTCAGTTTTCCACTGATTGTTTCCAGTGTATATGTAATGTCTTCCTTTGCCTGGAGAGCAGCACCTACCGCTGCAAAAAGATGGGAGTGATCAGGTGCGATTATATGCTCGTCTGTAAGATTCAGTGTCCGGATAAAAGCAGCACGGAGCTGATCAAGGAAGTGCAGGGGTCCGCCCAGAAAAGCAACATTTCCCTTGATTGGTTTACCGCAGGCTAATCCACTTATGGTCTGGTTGACAACTGCCTGAAAGATAGATGCAGCCAGATTCGGTTTTGTTGCGCCTTCATTAATCAGTGGCTGGATATCCGTTTTTGCAAATACACCGCAACGGGCAGCAATCGGGTATATGGTATCATAATCTTTTGCATATTGATTTAACCCTGAGGCATCGGTTTGGAGCAGAGTTGCCATCTGGTCGATAAAGGAACCTGTTCCTCCGGCACAGACACCGTTCATACGCTGCTCGACACCATTTGTAAAATATATGATTTTAGCATCTTCACCGCCGAGCTCGATTGCAACATCAGTCTGAGGCGCATAGTCAGTCAATGCTTCAGATACGCAGATAACCTCCTGCTCAAACGGAATATGTATCACTTCGGCAAGGGCAAGTCCGCCGGAACCTGTGATAGTAGGGGCAACGTCTATGTTGCCGAGTTTCTCTTTTGCATGCTCAACCAGCTCTTTCAGAGTTTCTTTAATATTTGCAAAGTGCCGTTTGTACTCGGAAAAAAGGATTTTGTGTTCTTCGTCAATTACGGCAACCTTGACTGTGGTTGATCCTATATCTATTCCTAATCGTTTCATATGTGTATTATATATGGCCTTATGCCATACCTCCTTATTAATTTGCATAATTTGACATAGTCATTATAATGGAAAGAGCTTGGGATTTCAACAGTTAATCGGGTGAACTTTATGCCACATTTTTCATAATGCGGCATATAATAATCAAAAAGGGGAAAAATATGGAACATGAGTGTAAAGGTACCGTACATCGTGTTGTGGCAGGGGATACATTGTATAAGCTGTCCAAAATGTATGGTGTCAGACTGATTGATATTTTGAAAGAAAACCCATATGTAAATGTGTATAATCTGCAGGTCGGAGATGAGATATGCATTCCGACGGAGGTATATGAGGAAGAAGAACGCAGATATTATACTGCAAAAGTGGGGGAGACATTGGGAACACTCATCCGGGAACTCAATACCGATATTGACAGCCTGATGAAATATAATCGTGAATTATATGATATCAGAGTTCCTTTGGGAACAATTATCCGTATACCGCCGGAAAATGAAAGACGATAGAAACGGTGATATCGGAGACCCGTATTTCCACCGATAGATTTTGGTTGTGTTTTGTAGGGCAATACGATATAATTAAATAGATTTGGTTGCTGTGTGCCGATGCGTTTTCTTATGAAAATTGCATTGGTACATGGCAAAATTTAGACAAGTAAGGATGATGAGCTTGAAGTTTATTGCAAAAATGGAACGTAAATTTGGCAAATATGCAATTAAGAATCTACCGTTTTTTCTGATTCTTTGTTTTGGTATCAGCTATCTGATTGCGGGATTCGCACCGGAAATCACAATGAAGCTTTATTTTGCACCTGCAGATATTATTGTCGGACATGAATACTGGAGATTGTTTACCTGGATTTTGACACCGCCCGGCAGTTTTGATTTTCTATCATTACTCATGCTGTTCTTTTATTATAGCTTTGCGGTATCGATAGAACGGGGAATCGGAACATTCATGTTCAACCTTTATATTTTCGGCAGTTGGTTTTTCAATACCATAGCCTGTATGGCAGTAAGCCTGTTTTATTATTTTAAAATTGGAGACGAAAGTACATTTTATCTGTTTGCTTTGGGCAATCACGGCATAGAAATGATGCGTTTTATGGAGTACAGTCTGTTTCTTGGATTTGCCCTGATTTATTCCGAGTCGGTTGTGATGTTGTATTTTGTGCTTCCGTTTAAGGCAAGCTGGATTGCGTATATTGACATGATATTCCTTGCATATGAGTTTGTGAATACATCCAATGTGATAACAAGAACTTCAATCGTTGCGTATCTTCTGAATTTCTTTGTGCTGTATCTGATTATGCGCAGCTACGGAAAGAGATACAGACCGACGGCGGCACAGATGAAACGGCGAAGAGAGTATCAACGTCAGGTAAAGCAGGGAGAACAGGCAAGACAGCAGAGGACGAAAAAGGACGAGCAGATTCCGGTAGGCATAACCAGACATAAGTGTGCGATATGCGGAAGAAGTGAGAAGGACGATCCGAATCTGGAGTTCAGATTCTGTTCCAAATGCAAAGGGAATTATGAATATTGCAATGAGCATTTATATTCACATGAGCATATTAAATAAAAATATGTCAGATGTTATAAAGAGAAATATATGACAGGAGAATACACGCATGAAAAGCAAATATAAGATATTGTGAAGAAAATTAAATTCTAGAGAATTCTTT